>JBBKVJ010000149.1:0-2679 GCA_037968375.1 Paracoccaceae bacterium
GAACGCCGCCAGCATGCCCACAAACTGCGTGACCAGGATCAACGGCCCGGGCGTGGTTTCCGCCATACCAAGGCCATCGACCATCTCTTCGGTGGTCAGCCAGCCATAGCTCTGCACCACCTCCTGCGTCATATAGGCCAGCACCGCATAGGCGCCACCAAAGGTGACCACGGCCAGCTTGGCAAAAAACAGACCGATCTCGGTCAGGATGCCGCCTTCGATAGCCCAAAGCACGGCCAGCGGACCCAGCCACAATGCGCCCCAGATCAGCACCGTCTGCAGCGTCGCCCCAAGGGTTGCATCCTCATGCGCCACCTCGGCCTCCGCGGTCCCGGTCCTTGCGGGCCCCATCGCGGCACCGACCAGGGCGGCGACCGCGATGATTCCTGGAAACGGCACGCCAAAGGCAAAGATCGCCAGAAATGCCGCCCCGGCGATGACCCATTCCAGCGGGCCGGTCAGCGCCCTGCGCGAGACCCGCAGCAGCGCCTCGATCACGATGGCGACGACCGCCGCCTGAACGCCCAGAAACAGCGCCTGCACCAGCGGCACGTCGCCGAGGTAAGCGTAGATCAGCGTCAGCGCAAGGATCACCGCCGCCCCCGGCAGTACGAACAGCAGCCCCGCCAGCAGCCCGCCCGACACGCCCTTCAGGCGCCAACCGGCATAGGTCGCCAGCTGCATCGCCTCGGGGCCGGGCAGCAACATGCAAAACGACAGCGCCGACAGATAGTCCTTCTCGCTCAGCCAGTCCCGCTGATCGACCAGCTCGCGGTGCATCAGGGCAATCTGCGCCGCCGGGCCGCCGAACGACAGCAGGCCGATCCGACCGAAGACGCGCCACAACTCGGCCCAGCCGGGCAGGGCAGCGCTCATGCGCGGCGATCCGCAGGCCAGTCATGGCCTTCGTCCGACCCGTCGCGCGCCCAGCGGTACAGCGCGTCATAGATCGCCATGCCTGCGTCCAGCTGCTCCAGATCATCGCGGTACTGCCGCGACAACCCGACCGATAGTGCCAGAAGCCCCGCCGCCTCTGGCGCCAGATCATGGCGGTTGGTATCGGCGCCGCGCACGACGCGGGCCAGTCGCAGCAGGGCCTCGGTCTCCAGCCCGAACTCGGCCAGCATCGTGTCAAAGCTGCAGGCTTCGCCACGATGGCTCCAGAAGCAACCCTCGATATCGAACGGCGTGGCGCCAAACCGGTCGGCCACCGCAGCCACTTCCGACGGCGCCACGAACAAGAACCGCGCTGCCGGATTGACGAATCGTCGGACCAGCCAGGGACAGGCGATGCGGTCGATCTTGGGCCGGTGGCGGGTGACCCAAAGAGCTGTGCCATCCAGCCGCGCCGCCGGAATCGTCGGCAGACTAGCCTCGGCCCAGGCCAGCGTGCCACCGGACAGCGTTTCCGCTGCCACCCCACAGGTCCTCAGCATCGCCGCCGCACCATGGCTCAGTTTCAGCCCTTTTTGACAGACGACAATGACAGATCGCCCCACAAGCGACGGCGTCGCAGCCTCGATCCGGTCATGCGACACCCGCCGCGCGGTCGGGATCAGGCGTGGATCGGCGTCGAAATCCGCGTCGGTCCGGACGTCCAGAATGACCGGTGCATCGGGCAGGCCGACAAGGCGGAACAATTGATCGGGAGATATCTCTGAAAAGGCCGTCATGGGGCACCCCTTGGAGTGGCGGGATGCGACCCTTGGGCCAAAGCCTCACGGGGCGGTCGCGTCGTCCCCATGCGGCAAGGTTACGCCGCCCGGACCCGGGGTGTAAAGCGCCTTACGCCGGGGGCCCGATCAGGACGAAGCCGCCGGTCTCGCCTTCCAGAACCCCGTGTTCGGGCGAGGTCGGCTTGACCATCGCCTCCAGCAGCACCGGAACTGGCGTCCAGTAGGGCACATACCATTCCTGATCGACCTCCAGGATCAGGACCCGGTCGGTGCCCGCGTCATAGGCGCCGATCAGCGCCACATGCGGCCCGTCCCAGTCGCCGGTCACCACACCCTGATTGAAGTAGACCATCATGGCGGTCTCCGCCGCCGCCTCGTTCCGCGCCAGCCAGTCGCGCGCTTCGGCCAGGGCCGCCGCATCGGCGGTGGCCGGATGCAATGCACTGACCCTCCCGTCCATGCCGCGTGCCACCAGCGCCGCCTCGGTAAAACGCGCAAGCTGGTCGAAGGTCACCCCGTCGCCGCCTTCTGCCGACAGCGCCGCCCAGTCGGCCTGACCGGTCAGTACCAGCAGCGCGGGCTGGGTCATCACCGTGTCCTCCGACAGGGATGGCAGCCCGGCAAGACCGTTCAGCGCCGCCGTAACGGTGGCAATGGAACAGGCCGAGTTGGTGAACTGCGGCTTCACGAAGGCGGCAAAGGCCCAGTAGTCGGGTGCGGGCGCGCGGCGCAGATATCCGAAATCCGTCGTCACCGGCACTGCGTTCGGGCCAAGCTTGGGCAGCGGGTCTGCTGCGAGCGCAGGCAGGGCGAAAAGGCACAGGAGGGGCAGGGCAAATCGCATCGGTCGCTCCGGGGCAAAAGGCCGGGATCGGGCATCGGCGTCGCGCCAGAATGCGCCCCGTCCGTTGCCCCGGCAAGCCGGAAAAAGCTCTGCCTGCCGCCTTCCTTTTGTCAAAAATACCGTGGGGGGGAGGCCGCAAGGCCGGGGGGCCGACAGCCC
>JBBKVJ010000150.1:0-10195 GCA_037968375.1 Paracoccaceae bacterium
CGGTCGTAGCGCGCAGGGTCATGACGGCCCGACAATGCGCCCAGGCCTGCAGCGTGCCGGATCGCAGGCTCGTAGACCTTTTCCCAGAACGATTTCGGCCACATGAAGGTCTTGTAATAAAACCCCGCGCCAAAGAACGGTGCCATCAGGTCGTTGACCGCGCCGACGTCGCGGGCCAGCGTCGGCCAGCGGTTCTGACTGCGCGCGGCAAGGCCGTCGTACAGTTCCTGCACCGTGGCGCGGACGTTGGGGGTTTGCGCGACCCCCTTGCCGACGGTGACCAGCGCATTGGGCTCTTCGCTGCCCGCGCCAAAAACACCACGCGGGCGGTGATATTTGAACGACCGCGCCATCAGGCGGACGTCGTTGGCCAGCAGTGCCGAGGCCAGCGTATCGCCTTCGCAGCCCAGATAGCTGCGCCCGTCGAAAGTGAAGGCCACCGGGTCGGCGCGGTTGATCAGACCCTTGCCGTCAATTCTCATATTCTGGTCTCATCGCTTTGCCTCTGCGGCAAGTTCGGTGGCGTGGACGGCATGGGTCACGGTGTTGCGGCGGACCACCAGCCAGGACTGGCAGGGATCGTGATACCAAAGATCGCGGGTCTCGCCGGCCGGATTGCCGCGCAGGTGGATATAGGCGTGCCAGTCGTCCTGGGCGGCGTCCGCCTTGGGCCGGTCGAGCACCAGGGCATCGCCCTGATAGGTGAACTCGCGCCGGTCGCGCGGGCCGCAGTGGGGGCAGGTCAGGCGCATTGGCGTGCTCCGGGCGATTTTTCTGCGAAAAATCCGATGCGGCGATCCTTCTGGCGAAGGATCAGGGATCTTTCGCAAGAAAGATCGTGAGATGCGCGCGTCGCAGCGTTCGCGGGGCCTGTTTTTTCGCCGAAAAAACATGTTCCGGCCGGAGACGGGATACTGTCAGTGAAGGTTGTGCTGCGCACCGGTGCCCTCCTCGTCCATGATCCCCTGCCCGGTCAGGAACCGGTCGAGCCGGAACTTCGCCGCCACCTCGTGTGGCTCGCCCGTGGCGATCAGATGCGCCATGCACCAGCCGCTCGCCGGCACCGCCTTGAAGCCGCCGTAGTTCCAGCCGCAATCGATGAACAGGCCCTCGACGGGCGTCTTGTCGATGAAGGGCGATCCGTCGGGCGACATGTCCATGATCCCGCCCCAACTGCGCAGCACCTTGGCCTTGCCGATCACCGGCATCAGCGTCATCGCGGCCTCCATCACATGCTCGGCCATCGGCAGGTTGCCGCGCGCGGCGTAGGAGGAATAGAAATCGAGGTCACCGCCAAAGACCAGGCCACCCTTGTCGGACTGGCTGATATAAAAATGCCCCATGCCGAAGCTGACGACATGGTCGATGACCGGCTTCAGCCCCTCGGTGACGAAGGCCTGCAGGATGTGGGATTCGATCGGCAGCCGCATCCCCGCCATCGCCGCGACCTGGCCCGAGCGACCGGCGACGATGATCGCCACCTTCCTGGCCTTGATCTGGCCGCGCGAGGTCTGCACGCCGATGACCTTGCCGTTCCGGATATCAAAGCCGGTGACCTCGCAGTTCTGGATCAGATCAACGCCCCTCTGGTCCGCACCCCTTGCATACCCCCAGGCCACCGCATCGTGGCGCGCGGTGCCACCGCGCGGGTGCAAAAGACCGCCGTAGACCGGGAAACGGGTGGTGTCGAAATCGAGATAGGGCAGATGTTTGCGCACACCCTCGCGGTCCAGGAGGATCGCATCGTCACCGCGATTGATCATCGCATTGCCGCGCCGCACAAAGGCGTCGCGCTGGCCGTCGGAGTGGAACAGATTGATGACGCCGCGCTGCGAATGCATGACGTTGTAGTTGAGGTCTTGCTCCAACCCCTCCCACAGTTTCAGCGAATGCGAGTAGAATTCGGAATTGCCGGGCAGGAAGTAGTTGGCGCGCACGATGGTGGTGTTGCGGCCGATATTGCCGCCGCCGAGGTAGCCCTTTTCCAGCACCGCGATATTGGTCAGACCGTGGTTTTTGGCCAGATAGTAGGCGGTGGACAGCCCGTGGCCGCCGCCGCCGATGATCACCGCGTCATATTCGGGTTTGGGTGCGGGGTTGCGCCAGGCGGGGGTCCAGCCCTTGTTGCCGGTAAGGCCCTCGATCAGGACCCTGAGGCCGGAATACTTCATCGACAGGTCCCTCCAGCGCGACCGCCGCGCGCCGCCGCCCGGCCGATTTTAAGGCCGCCCGTGAAGAGACTATTGCACGAAGGCGGCGCGGGATGTCCAGTGCGCGACTGGAACACCCCGCGCCGATCCGGTCGCGGCCGCCTTACATGGCGAGGCGGAAGAACGGCCGCATGAAGGTGTCAAGCGTGCCATCTTCAGGGCAAACCGCGAAGGTCATGTTCGAGGTGCCGGAAATCGTTCCTCCGGCGATGATCGAGCCGCCCTGGATCGCCGTCGCATTCGCGGCAAACGCCACGTCCTTGAGCGAGATGATCCGGCTGCCATACATCTCGAGCCCCGCAGCGATGTTCATCGAACCATAGGTCATGATGGTGACGCCGCCGCCCGGCGCGCAATTGTCCGGCTTGCCAAGCTTGAGACCCGCCGCCGTCCTGATCGATGCCGTTTCCTGCTGGACGGGAGCATTCGGATTGTTGTTCTTCTCGCCGGTGTTCGAGGTTATGATGGTCACATCTTGGAACTGGCCATTCGACGGGAACTGGATCTTGCAGTTGGTCACCAGCGCAAACTTCTCAAAGATGCTGACCGCCACGCTGTCTTTGAAGGTCAGCTTCTGGTTCGAGTTGCACGAAACCCAGTGAATCCGGTTTGTCGTGAAGTCGGTCGGCTCAAGCGCTTTGGCACTGCTGAGGGTGATCACGGCTTCGCTGTACTTCACTGGCGGGTTCGTGCCGGTAATTGTCGGCGTGAAGACCTTCAGCGTCGGGTCACTGAGATCGGCGTAGATGAAGGGCAGATCGTTCAGGATGCTCACCTCGTAGGACGCATCGTGCAGCGCTGGGCAAAGGCCGGTGTTTCCCTTGGCGCAGTTGCCGCTTGGCACGATCAGGTCCTTTTTGTCCGGCATCGAGACAACGACATTTTTCTCGAACACATTGTTCTGGCTGAGTTTCACCACCGTGTTCGAATGAATGCAGAAACCACTCTTGTAGGTGTTGTTCGACTGGATATCGACCATTCCCCTGGCGAAGAAACCCTGCTGCAGGCAGGGCGGATTGTAGGTCTCGAACACCGCCGTGTTGCGGACATCAAAATTGTTGAACCCGGCGAATTGCAGCAGATAGGTGCCGACGCCGTTGCCCTTTGCCTTCAGCATCGAGGTATTCACCTGGACCGCCGACTTGGAGTTCGAGACATTCTTGAACGAGCGAGTGGTCGCATCCCAGGTTCCGAAATTGATCGCGTCGACCAGCGTCGCGGTACCTGCAGCGGTGTCCGAGAGCATCTGGTTCGCAATGCCCATTGCCAAGGTTTTGGCTTGTGCTTCGTTCATGCCACGGTTGCGCTGGTAAAGCGCGGTGTGCGCCATGGCGTCCGCCGTCACCTGAACCTGCGACCGGGCATAGATCGCACGGGCAACGTCGAATGCGACGCCGCCGATAGCCAGAAACGCGACAAGCAGCACCAGACCGCCTGCGGTCATTGCCCCCGATTCACCGAGGAACAAGCGGTTTATTGCGTTCGGCTTCACGATTGTATCATGCTTCTTCATGGCTCATCTCTCTATGAACAACACGGATTTCATCAACACCGCCCCTCCGGGACGGATAGTGCTCAGCAGCCCGAAGACCTCGAAATCCCCGAACGGGGCGGCCACGGCGGTGACGACGAAGTTTTCGTTGAGTTTCGTGGCACTCGTAGTGATCTTCGACTCGACCTGCACATTCGGCGAGATCAAGGCGAGGCGGTTGCGGACATAGGCCTCGACTTCTTCTTCCTCATCGAAACGTGCGACGGCGGTGTTGCGGCTTGCGTCGTTCAGGACCCTGGTCACCGTGATGCCGCCGCTGTAGATCAGCGCGGTATCGGTCACGAACGCGATGACAAGAAGGACAATGGGCAACCAGAGCAGCACCTCGATCGTCACCGAGCCGTCCGACCCGCCGAGGCGGCGGCGGGACCGATTGCGGGGTGCGCGTCGGGTCAGTGCAGATGTGAGATTTTGCGCCTGCATTCTAGAACCTCACGAGCAATTCGACGTACTGCTGGGTTGAGACCCGAATGTTGCCGTCGGTGAAGGACGACACCACACCCAGCCCCGCGAGATCACTGATCGGAATCGTCACAAGCGTGGTCACCACCCCTTCGGACACATCGGAGGACACGGTTGCGTGCGGCGCGCGGGTACTCAGCGCGTTCTTGATAATGGCGCTCAGCGTCTCCACGTCGTTGATCACACCGATCGAATAAAGACGGTTGCCGTCTTCGACCGTCTTCGCGACTTGGGCCCGTGTGCTGAGAATCAGGGCGCAATCGGTGAACACCATCAGCATGGCGACCACTACAGGCAGCCAAAGCACGAATTCGACCGATGCATTGCCACGATTATCAAGAGCAGACGAAACAATTCGCGCACGACGACGTCGACTGTTGACAATTTTTGCGAGCATCGCTTCCCCCAATTCCCACTGGAACCAAGCGCGGATGGCTGCTTCCGCGAAATCTTTAATTACAATACATTATATAGGCCCCAAAACATGGCTATTTCAAGACAAAGCTGTCGGCGGTCCAGTCCACGGACCCAGCACGGCCACCGCCTGGTTTGCAGTCCCGCCAACAATTGGCGCGCCGGTTGATCGATCAGACGATCAGCCGAGTCAAAGACCCTTGGCGCGGTAACTGGCGGCGACCTTGCCGATAGAGACCAGATAGGCCGCGACGCGCAGGTCGTGCACGTCCTGACGCGAATGCCAGACCTCGCGCATCGACTGGTAGGCAAAGCGCATCGTGTCGTCGAGGCCCGAGCGGACCAGCTCGAGTTCTCCCGCGCCGCGCAGATACCGTTCCTTGAAGCCGGGCGAGAGGGTCCAGCCGAGGCCCTTGTCGGCCGACAGCCGTTCCAGCTCGTCGATCAGCTGCTGATGGCGCGATTCCTCTTGCCGGCGCTGCATCCGGCCAAAGCGGATATGGCTGAGGTTCTTGACCCATTCGAAATAGCTGACCGTGACACCGCCGGCATTGGCATACATGTCGGGGATGATGACGCAGCCCTTGTCGCGCAGGATCTCGTCGGCGCCCGCCGTGACCGGGCCGTTCGCGGCCTCGACGATCAGGTTGGCCTTCACGTTGGCGGCATTCGAGAGGTTGATCACCGCTTCCATCGCTGCCGGGATCAGGATGTCACACTCTTCCTCAAGCAGCTTGGCGCCGTCCTTGACGTATTTGCCGTTCGGGCAGCCGGTGACGCCGCCATTGGCGCGGATCCACTGCGACACTTCTTCGACGTTCAGCCCGTTTTCGTCCCACAAGCCGCCATCGCGTTCGGCGATGCCGACGATCTTGCAGCCGTCCTCTTCGGACAGGAACTTGGCGGCGTGATAGCCGACGTTGCCGAGGCCCTGAACGATGACCGTCTTGCCCTCCAGATCGCCGGTCAGCTTCGCCGCCTTCATGTCTTCCTTGTGCCGGAAGAACTCGCGCAGTGCGAACTGCACGCCGCGGCCCGTGGCCTCGACCCGCCCGGCGATGCCCCCTGAATTCAACGGCTTGCCCGTCACGCAGGCGGCGCCGTTGATATCGGTGGTGTTCATCCGCTTGTACTGATCGACGATCCAGGCCATCTCGCGTTCGCCGGTGCCCATGTCGGGGGCGGGCACGTTTTGCGCGGGGTTGATCAGGTCGCGCTTGATCAGTTCGTAGGCGAAGCGGCGGGTGATCAGTTCCAGCTCATGCTCCTGCCACTCGCGCGGGTCGATGCAGAGGCCGCCTTTGGAGCCGCCGAACGGCGCCTCGACCAACGCGCATTTGTAGGTCATCAGTGCGGCCAGCGCCTCAACCTCATCCTGGTTCACCGATGTCGCATAGCGGATGCCGCCCTTGACCGGCTCCATATGTTCGGAATGCACCGAGCGGTAGCCAGTGAACGTATGGATTGCACCCCTCAGCCGCACCCCGAACCGGACCGTGTAAGTTGAGTTGCAGACACGGATTTTCTCCTCCAGGCCGGGCGAAAGGTCCATCAGCGCGACGGCGCGGTTGAACATCAGGTCTACGGACTGCCGGAATGACGGCTCGTTCTTGGGTTGTGACATCGGACCCTCCCTGTGGGTGCGGACCAGTTGCCGGCCCATTGGTGCGCAGCCTAACGCTATGAGGGTTTGGTTAACAAGATGGTGTCGAATCACCGGCGAGATACCCGGGATGGTGATCAGGAAGTTTGGAAACAAAACCAAAATTTGACCGTGTTGGCAAAGCATTGACCCTGGTTGTCGGTTTTGCTGGATAGCACGCCCAATTTTCGCCATAAGTCTATTGTCTGTTAGAAACAATTATCTTCCCGCGCCGGGTCACGTGATCCGTATGGCGGGTCAGCACGGGGTTTAGAGATATGTTCATTCGGCTCCGCAGCGGCCTTATCTTCGAAGCCTTGAGATTGCCGTTTGCAAAACGGATCAAGGACGACACCTGCGGCGCGATCACCGTGCTGTCGCTGTTCCTGTTTCTGGCGATGCTGCTGGTGTCCGGGATCGCCATCGACGTCGTCCGGGCCGAACATGCCCGCGTCAAGCTGCAAGGCACGCTGGATCGCGCAATACTGGCGGCGGCCGACAAGGACAACCTGCTCAACCCCAAAGACGTCGTGATGGATTACTTCGCCAAAGCCGGGCTGAGCGCGTACATGACCCGCGATATGATCACCTACGATGATGACGAAAGCTTTACCGATGTTCTGATGGCCAATGGGACGACGGTCAGGGTGCGCGACATCACGTATCGCAACGTCGAAGCGGCCACCATGGCCGTCGTGCCGACGATGTTCCTGAACCGGGTGGGTATCGATTCCTTGCCGGCACTGGCCGGCAGTCGTGCCGTCGAAGGCATTACGCCGATCGAGATCGTTCTGGTGCTGGACGTGTCGGGGTCAATGGTCAGCAGCAATGTGACGCTGAACGGAACAACGCAAACCCGACTTCAGGCCTTGAAGACATCGGCGATCAACTTCGTGAATACCATCTATGCGAACCCTCAGAACGCGAACCGCATCGCGATTTCGATCGTGCCCTATGCCTGGAACTACCACCGGGGCGTCGCCGCAGGCGCGTATGGCAGGGTAACCGGAACGGCCGATACCGGATGCCTGATGTTCGATGACGATTCCGATTATCAGACCGAGGTCATTGATCCGGCTGCCCTGCACGAGCGGGCCGTCCATGCCGACAGTTTCACCGGCAATGGCAACACCCTGCCCAACAGAAGTTCACCGGTCGCGCCGAGCTACGCGATCAGCGGGTCAGCCTCGTCCAACAATTACCTCTGGGACTGCCAGAAAGCCACAATTGGCACAACGACAACTGGCCAGCTGTTCACGCCCTACACCAACAACGTGGTGAAACTTAAGGCCGCGATCAACGCGCTTACCGGTGGCGGCAGCACGTCGATCGACATCGGCATGAAATGGGGTACGCATCTGATCGACCCGAGCTATCGTTCTGTCAATGTCGCGATGGTCGGAGCCGGGCACACTCCCGAAGATTTCGCGGGTATCCCCTACGATTATGGCCGCGGCGGCACCAAGAAATATATCGTGCTGATGTCGGACGGCGACAACAAGCCGAACTATGCGGTCAATCCTGACTATCGGGCCGGGTTTTCGCCGATCTTCGAAGGTATCTCTTCCAGCAATCGGCGCTATTCGTTCCACGACCCGGACCGCAGCGGCAACAAATATTTCTGGGCCAGTGACAGTGCCTGGCACTCTGATGCCGAAGGAACGTCAGCGACCCGGGTCCGGCTGACCTGGCCGCAGGTCTGGGACAAGCTGGCAGTGTCATGGGTCGCCTACAATCTTTATGCCCGGCGCACGCACAGCAGCAGCGCCGCAAATCGCTACGATGCCATTTATGACAACATGGTTGCCGGCTATGCCGACGAGACAAGCAGTCTGGGCGATGCGTTGACGATGATCCGGCGCACAAACTCGTCGAAAAAAGACACCCGGCTGCAATCCTCGTGCGACACGGTCCGCGACAACAAGCTGGTGACCGTCTTCACCATCGCCTTCCGCAACGATGCAACGAACGTCAATTCGGAGGCCGATCTGCCAACGGGGTCGGACAAGCGCGGCGTCCGCGAACTGGCCAAATGCGCGTCGAGCTATGCACATTACTTTCCGGCATCCAGCGGTACCTCACTGCAGGCGGCGTTCAACAGCATCGCGACGCAAATTATAGACTTGCGTCTGACACAATGACGGCACGGGCCGCCATTTCGGCAATTCGACGCCTCGGCAGACGCCTGTTCAGACGGCAGGACGGCACTGCCAGCGTCGAATTCGTGATCGTGTTCCCGGTGCTTTTCTATGTTCTGATCTGCACCGTCGAATCCGGCTACATGCTGACCCGGTCGGTGATGCTTGAACGGTCGGTCGATATCGTCGTCCGCTCGCTGCGCCTCGGCCAGTTGCCCGGTATTCAGCACGACCAGTTGAAAGCCTTGATCTGTTCGCAAGCCGAGCTCGCCAATACCAACCTGATTCAGCATTGCGAGACTGTTCTCAAGGTTGAATTGCGTCCGGTGAACACGGCGACCTATGAGCCGCTGAACACCTCGCCCTCGTGCGTGGACATTAAGAACAATATCGATCCGCCGACGGCCTATAATGTCGGTGCCAAGAACGACTTGATGCTGGTGCGCGCCTGCGCTGTGGTGGGCCCGATCTTTCCGCTGACCGGAGTCGGTTTTTATCTGCCGAAGGATGCCGCGGGTGGGTATCAGCTTGTCGCGATGTCCGCATTCGTGAATGAACCGAAGTAGATCAATGACCCAACTTTCTCGCTTTGCACCGTTCCGCCGCGCCCGCACCCTGACCCGCCGGGCGCTACGGGATACCGGTGGCACGCTGAGCGTCGAACTTGTGCTGGTCTTGCCGATGCTGACACTGTGGTTCGCCGCGAGTTTCATCTTCTTCGATGTCTTCCGGGTGTCCTATGTCAACGACAAGGCGGCCTATACGGTGGCCGACCTGATATCCCGGCAGATGACAGCGATTGATGCCGACGACATCGACGGGATGAACAAGATCTTCGATTTCCTGATCGATGATCGCGGTCTGACGTGGATCCGCGTGTCGTCCGTTCAATATATCAAGGGTGACCCCTCGATTGGGGTTGACGATCAGTATCTGGTGGAATGGTCCTCGGCCACGCGCGGGCATCAGGAATTCGGACCGACGGGCATGACAGAGTACGATCTGGTGAAATACATTCCCATCATGGGCAATCTCGAGACGGTGATCCTGACCGAAACGTTCACCAGATATATCCCACCGCTGGAAGGCTTCATTCCCGAGCAGAACATGAGCACGTTCATCGTGACACGCCCGCGTTTCGTGCCGCGGATTCTTTTCACACCGTCGGCTCCGAGCAGTTGATCCGCCGCTCGGTCTAGGCGTCTGGCTCGGCTTCCGAGATCATCATCGCGATCACTTCGGCCATGTATTTGCCCTCGGCACTTGTGGTCATGCCACCGACCCCGATATTGCGGCCAAGCCGCCACCACAGGCCCGGTGCCCAGGCGATGGGCGCCGAGCGGGTAAGGACAAGGCGGAAACCGCTGGAGGGCTTCAGCGCGAAGGTGCCACGATCGACCTTGCGGATATCGGCGACGCGGGTCAGCACCCGGCCCTGATCGTCGCGCAATTCGTCGCGCGTCAATTCCAGCCGCCGCGCCGTGGCACGCCGCATCGCATCGGCAAGCCAGAGGATCAGCCCCCCGGCGCCAAGCAGGAACAGCCGCCAGCCGAAAGTCGCGGGCGGCTGCGACAGCGCGATCCAGATCAAGAAGAGACCCAGTGCACTGGTCGCCACAAGGGCGATGGCCCGGCGCGGCAGCGACGCGGGAAGGATGGCAAGGACATTGGACATCGGTGACGGCTCCGGTCTGCGGTGTCGTTGCTCTAATCAGCTTTCCTGCCGCAACGCCAGCCATGCTGCGGGCCACATCCGCTGCGCCGGGCAAGCGCTTGC
>JBBKVJ010000151.1:0-3765 GCA_037968375.1 Paracoccaceae bacterium
GGCTGACACGACGCACCGCCCTGGCGGTCATCGGCGGCGCGGCGGCCGCGGCAGTAGGTGGCGCGGTGGCCGTCCGCTCGACCTCCGAGACCGGCCTCGTGCGACACACGTTGGAGCGCTATCTGGGCCCGGTGTCGATCAAGGTGGAAGACCTTGAGGCGTTCACCGAAGATTTCTCAGCCGACAAGCCCTGGCTGATGCCGCAGGGCAAATTGGCGCAGGGCTACGAGCTGGCGACCGGGCTGGGCATCGCCGGCACCGCCCGGTCGCTGCTTCCGCCCGAGGATCGGGCGACCCTTGAGAGGTTCGAGCGCCGCCTTCTTGGCGCCTTTCATGAGACAACCGATTTCGGCTGGCGGCAATCGCCGGGTGATCCGGTGCGCTATCTCGGGCCTGTCGCCTGCAACAACCCCTTCGCCACGTTGACCGCATGACCGCAGACCCGCAAATCAGCCACCCGCCGCTTCCCGACCGGCCTGCCACTGGGCGCCTGCGCATCCTTTTCGGAAGCGCGCACCCCTATCTGCCGCAGATGTTCGGTGGCGCGCAATCTAGTACACACGAGCTGGTGCAAGGGTTCCGCGCGCGTGGCCACGACGCGGCGGTGCTTGCCGGGCTGACCGGCGAGGGCTGGGTCGGGGTCCGGGGCCGGTTCGCGCTGAAGCTTGGCCGACGCGGCTGGGTGCGCGACACCACACTCGGCTATCCGGTCTATCGTGCCTGGTTTGCGCAAGACGCTGCCGCCTATGTCGCGCGCGATTTCGGTGCCGATGTCGCGGTGTTCCAGTCGCGCCTGCCGGTGACGCTTGCACAAAGCCTCGACCGGCGCAGGGTCCGCACCTTCATCTACCTGCGCAATGTCGAAGACGCCGATCTGGGCGGCCGCCCCGGCGCGCTTGGCGATACCGGCTTCATCGCCAATTCGCGGTTCACCGCCGCACGTTTTGCCGCCACCGAAGGCATCGACCCGGCTGTCGTCTACCCGATGATCGACCCCGCGCGCTACCGCGTGCAAAGCGCCCGCCGCAATGTGACCTTCATCAACCCGCACCCCGACAAGGGCGTCGGCATCGCGCTCGACATCGCCGCGCATTGTCCCGATATCCCCTTCACCTTCGTCCGCTCCTGGGGCCTTGGCGCGGATCAGGAGGCGGCGCTGCAACAGCGCCTGGTCACGCTGCCCAACGTCACCCTGAGGCCATCGACCGATGACATGAAATCGGTCTACCGCGAGGCCGCCATTGTGCTTGCGCCAAGTCGCTGGGAAGAGGCCTTCGGCCGCATCGCCGCCGAGGCGCATGTCAGCGGCATCCCGGTTGTCGGCAGTGATCGCGGTGGCCTGCCCGAAGCGATCGGGCCGGGCGGCATTATAGTACCGGCGGATGCGCCGGTCGGCGACTGGGTCGCGGCGCTGCGGTCGCTCTGGGATGACAGTGCCCGCTATGACACCGCCTCGGCCGCGGCACTCACCCATTCCGCGCGCCCCGAGATGAACTCCGACGCGCAGATCGACAACCTGCTGCGAATATTCGAAACCGATCCGGCCAGAGGGAAAACCTGAGATGCGTATCCTGTTCACTTCCGGAAAGGCGTTCCTGCCGCAGACCTCGGGCGGCGTCCAATCCAGCACGATGCAGCTTGCCCGATCCCTGCAGGGGCGCGGGCATCGGGTGGGCGTGATGTGCCGCCTGACCAACGGCGGCTGGACGCAGATCGATTCCGGCCTCAAGCGCAAGATCCTGCGCACGCGCTTTTCGCGTGATACCGGGCTCGGGCTGCCGGTGTTCCGCTCGTGGGATCCTACCGATGCGGCCGAAGTCGTGCGCCGGTTCCGCCCCGATGTGGCGGTGGTGCAAAGCGGTGAGACGATGAAGATCGCGTCCAGCCTCGAGGCCGAAGGCGTTCCCGTCGTGCTCTACTTCCGGCATGTCGAGTTTGAAGATATTGGCGGCGACCCCTCGACGCTGAGCAATGCGCATTACATTGCGAACTCGCAATTCACCGCGCGCAAATACCACGAGGAATTCGGCATCTCGACAACCGTCATCCCGCCGCTTGTCCAGCGCGACAGCTACATCACCGAGACGACGCGCGAGAATGTCACCTTCATCAATCCCTATCCCGCGAAAGGCCGCGACATCGCCTTTGCAATCGCGGAGCGCTGCCCCGACATTCCCTTCGCGGTCTGCGAAAGCTGGGGCATCCATCCTGAGCTTCGCGCCTGGCTTGATGAGCGCTTGGCGCGGTTGCCGAACGTAGCGCTGCGGCCCCGCACCGACGACATGAAATCGATCTACAGAAAGGCGAAGATCCTGCTCGCTCCAAGTGTCTGGGAAGAAGCCTGGGGCCGGGTCGCGACCGAGGCGCAGTTCAGCGGCATTCCCGTCGTCGGCTCGCGCCAGGGCGGGCTGCCCGAAGCGATCGGACCCGGCGGAACCGTGCTTGCCATCAACGCGCCGATCGGCGATTGGGTCGCCGCGATCCGCAGGCTTTGGGACGATCCGACACACTACGCCCGGCTGTCGGCGGCAGCGCTGGCCCATTCGGACCGGCTTGAGGTCGACCCGGTCTATCAGATCGAAAAACTGATCGGCGTGCTGGAAGCCGCCCGTAGCTCGGGGCAGCGGGACGCACCGGTCAGCCGGACAGCCGCCGTTTGAGTGCCGCCATCCGGTCCTGCCCCAAAAACGCATAGGCCGCCTTCTTGACCAGCCGACTGACCGGCCGCGCCTCGCCCCGGAGCCGCTTGTTCACCAGCGCCGCCTCTGAAGGTTCAATCATCCGGTGGGTCTGAAGGCACAGCACCGGCTTGCCCGCGATCTCGGCGATCCGCAACGCCTGCCGGTTCTCGCTTTCGATGAACAGCGCCGCATCGCTGTCGCGGTAGACCTCGCCCTTGAAGCTGCCATGCGCCTGCAGCCGTTGACGGTCGGCCTTGCTGGGCAGATCGAGCATCAATAGACGCTCGTAGGCAATGCCCTGTGCCGCCAGCCAGGCTTCGGTCGGGGCGCGGTATTTCTCCAGCCGGCTCGTCACCAACACGCCCAGCGGCCGGGTGAAGCGGTACAGCGGCCGGGCCTCGGCGAGAAAGCGGTTGTAGGCCTCGCCATCGTCATTTTCGTCGCGGCTCGGATCGTGACACAGCACACCATCGATATCGATACAGGCCTGCGCCAGGAATTTGTGATGCATGAAATTCCACTGGAACATCCGCGGCCAGGGTACCGTTTCGCAGATTAGGTCGGCCTCGGGGTGATCGGGTTTCGAGCCGTAGACGGCTGCGAAGATCACCTCGTCGCCCGGCTCTGCCTCGGCCACGCGTGCCCGTGCCCCTGCCATCGCCGTGCCACCATTGATGCTGTCGTCGATCACCAGCACCTTGCGGCGCGCCCTAGCCTGCCGCATCCCGGCGGCCTTGGTGGCCCCGGCAGAATAGACCCGCCCGGCGACATAGCCATCAAGGTCGCCCAGCCGGATATTGGCCAGCAGCGCCACGAACTCTGCCGCGATCATGCCGCTGCGGGGAATGCCGACCACGAGGTCGAGATCGCGCGGCAGGCGGTGCATGTTGCGCAGGATGGCGGCGTTCATGTCACTGATCGATCGGTAGTTCATCACGGGTTTTCCAGTGCTTCACTCGGGGGGTCAGGCGGCCTGGCCCGGCCCGGCCGCCGCAGCGGTCCGGCGATGAGGCCCAGAGCCTCGCGCAGCGTCTCCCGGCCGGACCGGAACGGCAGCGCTGCAGCGGTGAAGACGAGGTAGGAT
>JBBKVJ010000152.1:0-3382 GCA_037968375.1 Paracoccaceae bacterium
GCCCTTTGGCAAGGCCGATCCGCGCGCTGGTGATGCCGCGTTCCGGTTCATCGAGGCGGCGGTGCGCGCGGCGCAGGCGGGCGAGATCGGTTGTATCGTGACCGCACCGATCAACAAGGCCGCGCTGAACGCCGCGGGGCATCACTATGACGGGCATACCGGCATGCTGGCCGCGCTGACCGGCGAAAAGCGTGCCTTCATGCTGCTGGCCTCGGAGCGGCTGAAGGTCATTCATGTGTCCACCCACGTCAGCTTGCGCACTGCCATTGACCGCGCGACGCCCGATCAGGTGCTGGCGACGATCCGCACCGGGAACGCGCATCTGAAGCACATCGGCTACGCCGCCCCACGCATCGCGGTGGCGGGGATCAATCCGCATTGTGGCGAGGGTGGGCTGTTCGGCGCCGAGGATGACGAACAGATCGCGCCCGCCGTGGCGCAGGCACGGGCCGAGGGAATCGACGCGCATGGCCCGATCCCCGGCGACACCGTGTTTCACCGCGCTTTTCAGGGCGGCTTTGATCTGGTGGTCGCCCAGTATCACGATCAGGGCCATATCCCGATCAAGTTGGTCGCCTTCGACACCGCCGTCAACGTGTCCCTTGGTCTGCCGATCGACCGCACCTCGGTCGATCATGGCACCGCCTTCGACATCGCGGGCAAGGGCATAGCCAATCACGAAAACATGCAAGAGGCCATTGCCTATGGGCGCAGAATGGCCGCCGGGAGAACATGATGAACCACGCAATTCAAGGCGTCCACTGTGCCGCCGCCACCCCCGTCACGCCAGATGGCAAGCCCGACCTGCGGCTGTTCGCGGCCCATTGCCGGGCGCTGCTGCACGAGGGCTGCCATGGCATCGCCATGCTGGGCACCACGGGCGAGGCGAACAGTTTCGGGCTGCACGACCGGAAAGCGCTGCTGGATGCGGCAGTTGAGGGCGGTACGCCCGCCGAAACGCTGCTGCCGGGAACCTCGGCGCCTTCCGTCGCCGATACAGTAGAACTGACCGGGCACGCGGTGCGGGCCGGAGCCAAGGGTGTGGTGATGCTGCCGCCCTATTACTACAAGGGCGTTAGCGACGAGGGTCTATATCGGTTCTATTCGCGGGTGATTGAGGGCGTCGGCGACGACCGGCTGCGGGTGGTGCTGTACCATATCCCGCAAGTGTCGCAGATCCCAATCAGCCATGACCTGATCGAGCGTTTGATGGCGGCCTTTCCTGGCATTGTCGTCGGCATCAAGGACAGTTTTGGCGACATCGAAAATCTTAAGGCCCTGTGCGCGCGCTTTCCAAAGCTGGGCGTTCTTGCCGGGGCCGACCCGCTGATGTTGCCACTGCTGCAAATGGGCGGCGCGGGTTGCATCACCGCCACGTCCAACCTGCGCGCCGACGCGCTGCGCGTGGTCTGGGATGGCTGGAACGACCCGTCCAAGGCGGCAGAGGTTGAGGCGGCGCAGGCGCGGATCAACGACTGGCGCGCACTGACCAACAGCTATGTGCAACTGCCCACGGTCAAGACCATGATCGCGCGGCGGCGCGGTGACATGGGCTGGCTGAACCTGATGCCGCCGCTGGTCGAACTGACCGAGGCCGAGCGGCAGGCAGTCTGGTCCGAAATGGACCGGCTGGGCGGCTGAGGAAGCTACCATGGACGCGATTTCCCGCGCGATCACCCTGCACCTGCCGAAACGGATCGAGATTGGCACCGGTGCCGCCGCCCGGCTTGGCAGCTGGGCCAAGGGTCATGACAAGGTGCTGGTCATAGCCTCGAAAAGCACAGGCGCCATGGTTGGAAAACTGGGTCTGACCGGCCAGATCAGCCTGTACGACAAGGTGCCGCCCGAACCGAAGGACACCGACCTTGACGCCGCCGTCGCCGCGGCCCGCGCCGTGCGGCCCGACCTGATCGTCGGGCTTGGCGGCGGTTCGGTCATGGATGTGGCCAAGCTGGTTGCTGTGCTGTGGGACAGCGACCAGGTGCTGGACGATATCGCCGGTGCGAACCGCGCCACATCTAAATGTTCGGCCCTGGCGCAGGTGGCGACCACCTCTGGCACCGGATCAGAGGGCGGTATTCGCGGGCTGGTCACCAGTTCCGCGACCGGCATGAAGGTTGCCGTCGAAAGCCCGCTGACCCTAACCGATATCGCGATCCTGGACCCTGAACTGACGATGTCGGTGCCGCAGGCCACCACCGCTGCAACCGGTGTCGACGCGATGGCCCACTGTGTCGAGGCGTTCACCAGCCTCAAGGCGCACCCGCTGGTCGATGGCTATGCGCGCATGGGGATGACCCTGATCGGCAAGTTCCTGAAACGCGCGGTCGAGGATGGCTCGGACGCAGAAGCGCGCGCGGGGATGTTGTTGGGCTCGTTCTATGGCGGGCTTTGCCTGGGGCCGGTCAACACTGCTGCCGGGCATGCCGTCGCCTATCCGCTGGGCACGCGCGCCGGGCTGCCCCACGGTCTGGCCAACGCGCTGGTGTTTGCGCATGTGCTGGCCTTCAATGCGCCGGCCTGTCCCGACAAAACCGCAGAGATTCTGGCCGCGCTTGGCCTGCCCGCGTGTTCGGATCCCGAAACGGTCGCGTGGCTGGCGACAGGCTTTTGCGAAATCCTTGGGATCGACATGTCGCTGCGCGCCCATGGCGTCACTGCCAACGATCTGCGCCCCTTTGCCGAAGAGGCGCACGGGATCCGGCGGCTGATGGACAACAATCCCCGCGACATGAGCGTCGAGGATGTCGAGGCGATCTATCGCGCCGCGTTCTGAGGGCGCGGTGCCCTAGCTGTCCCGCACCTGCTTTGCCTCCAGGCTGAGCCGCCGCCCTTCGAACAGCCGGTCGCGCGATCCGATCAAGTGTGCCCGCATCAGTACACGGGCACGATCCGCTTGCCGGTCCTTGATAGCCTCGGTGATCGCCCGGTGTTCTTCATAGACCTCGGCCAGCCCGTCCGGGGTCTCCTTGAGCGAAAGGCCGTGAAATTGCATACCGACAGCGATGTGATCCTTGAGCGCGTCCATCGCGGTGGCGTAATACTGATTGCTGCTGGCCTGCGCGATCGCGCTGTGGAAGGCAAAATCGGCATCCTCGCGGTGGCGCTGGCGCGCCGTCGCATCGCGCATCAGATCGAGCGCCTGGCTGATCGCCGCCAGCGTCGCGTCGCCATGACGTTCGGCCGCTGCCGCCGCTGCCTCGGGTTCCAGCGTGATGCGAAATTCATAGCAGCGCTGCAGATCGGCGATGCTTTCCAGTTGACCGAAACCCAGCGGCTCGCGCAGGCCGGACTGGCGCACGAAGCTGCCCGCGCCGCGGCGCGAATAGATCAGACCCTGATCGCGCAGGCGCTGCAGCGCCTGCGCGATCAGGGTCTGATC
>JBBKVJ010000153.1:0-5287 GCA_037968375.1 Paracoccaceae bacterium
GGCATGGACCTGGCCCACGGCCGCCTTCTTCGGCGTCATCGCGGCCCTCCTCATCACCTTCACCGTGCTCGCGATCCGCTATCCCGAGACACCCCGCACCGGCATCCTGCGCATTGAAACCACGCGCGGCGACCGGCTGTTCATCACGCTCCTCGGCTCGGCCTTTATCCAGCTTGCCTGGCTTGGCCTGTCGGGCGCCCCGCAACCCTGGGCCTTCGTGCCCTGCCTGATCTACGCCGCAGCGGTGTTCCGCTGGGTGTAACGCCCGGGGGGCCGCAAAGGCGACCCGATACGAAACCGTTTTCTTCAAGGGAGGTTACCAAATGAAAAACGGATATCTGACCACCAGTGCCCTGGCGCTTGGCCTCGCGATCAGCGCGATGCCGGCCTGGGCCGATATGGCGGCTGCCACCGCCTTTCTGGACGCCGAGATCGGCGACATGTCGACGCTCAGCCGCGCCGACCAAGAGGCCGAGATGCAATGGTTCGTCGATGCCGCCGCACCGCTTGCGGGCCTCGACATCAAGGTCGTCTCGGAAACCATCACCACGCATGAATACGAATCCAAGGTGCTGGCCCCGGCCTTTACCGCGATCACCGGGATCAAGATCACCCATGACCTGATCGGCGAAGGCGACGTGGTGGAAAAGCTGCAGACCCAGATGCAGTCGGGTGAAAACATCTACGACGGCTATATCAACGACAGTGATCTGATCGGCACCCACTGGCGCTATCAGCAGGCCCGCAACCTGACCGACTGGATGGCCGGCGAAGGCGCCAGCGTCACCAACCCGAACCTCGATGTTGAAGACTTCATCGGCCTCAAGTTCGTCACCGGCCCGGACGGCAAGCTGTACCAGCTGCCCGACCAGCAGTTCGCGAACCTCTACTGGTTCCGCCACGACTGGTTCACCGACGCCAAGACGATGGAGGATTTCAAGGCCGCCTTCGGCTATGACCTCGGCGTGCCGGTCAACTGGTCGGCCTACGAGGATATCGCCGAATTCTTCACCGGGCGCGACATGTCCTATGCCGGTGGCCCGGCTGCGGATGTGTTCGGCAATATGGACTACGGCAAGAAGGACCCCTCGCTTGGCTGGCGCTACACCGATGCGTGGATGTCGATGGCGGGCATGGGTGACGTCGGTGAACCGAATGGTCTGCCTGTCGACGAATGGGGCATCCGGGTGAATGAAAATTCGCAGCCGGTGGGTTCCTGCGTCGCGCGTGGCGGTGCCACCAACGATGCGGCCGCCGTCTATGCCGTGACCAAGGCGATCGAGTGGCTTGGAAAATACACGCCCCCCGCCGCCGCCGGCATGACCTTTGGCGAGGCTGGCCCGGTTCCGGCACAGGGCAACATCGCCCAGCAGATGTTCTGGTACACCGCCTTTACCGCCGACATGGTCAAGCCGGGCATCGCCGTGATGAACGACGATGGTACGCCGAAATGGCGCATGGCGCCGTCACCGCACGGCGCCTACTGGCAAGAGGGCCAGAAGGTCGGCTATCAGGACGCGGGGTCCTGGACGCTGATGCAATCGACCCCGGTGGACCGTGCCCAGGCCGCCTGGCTTTACGCGCAGTTCATCACCTCGAAGACGGTGGACGTGAAGAAAAGCCATGTCGGCCTGACCTTCATCCGCGAATCGACGATCCAGCACCAGTCGTTCACGGATCGTGCCGCACAGCTGGGCGGTCTGGTCGAGTTCTACCGCTCGCCCGCCCGCGTGGCCTGGTCGCCGACCGGCACCAACGTGCCGGACTACCCGAAACTGGCGCAACTCTGGTGGCAGAACATCGGCGACGCGATGTCCGGTGCGAAATCTCCGCAACAGGCGCTCGATGCGCTCTGCGAAGAGCAGGAAAAGGTGCTCGAGCGGCTTGAGCGCGCAGGCGTGCAAGGCGATATCGGTCCGAAGATGAACGAGCCGCAGGATGCACAGATCTGGCTCGACGCGCCGGGCGCCCCCGTTGCCAAGCTCGACAACGAGGATCCGACACCCGAGACGATCCCCTATGACGAGCTGATCGCCAGCTGGCAGTAGGCTGCGGGGTTTGAAAGTGAGGGCGGGCGCCGCAAGGTGCCCGCTCTTCTACATCCAAGTTCATTACCGACCATAACATCCCCCGTAGGGTGCGCATTCATTGCGCACCGCTCCGCCTACCCCCTTCGCAATCTCCTGAGTTCCCCGCGCAGAGGTTGGATTTTGCTTGGAGCGTTTATAAAACAACAATATCAACTGCCTGCCACCGGCAACGCGCGTGATACACCCGCCCCTTTACACCCTCCGTCGCGCCGATATCCTGCCTGTTCCACCGTCGGCCAGAAGGACGCCCCATGACCCAGATCCTCGCCATCGACCAGGGCACCACCTCCAGCCGGGCCATCCTCTTCGACCAATCCATGAAAATCACCGCCTCCGCGCAGGAGGAATTTGCGCAACACTACCCTGCCTCGGGCTGGGTCGAGCACGACTCCTCGGACCTCTGGTCCTCCACCGCCGCCACCGCCCGCGCCGTGATCGAAATGGCCGGGACCGATGCCAAAGACATCGCCGCCATCGGCATCACCAACCAGCGTGAAACCACCGTGGTCTGGGACCGCAAGACCGGCCAGCCGATCTATAACGCCATAGTCTGGCAAGATCGCCGCACCGCCGACCTCTGTCGCCAGCTACGCGACCAGGGCCACGAGCCGATGGTCACCGAGAAAACCGGCCTGATCCTCGACCCCTACTTCTCGGGTACCAAGCTGAAATGGCTCCTCGACCACACCGACGGCGCCCGCCAGCGCGCCAAGAACGGCGAGCTACTTTTCGGCACCGTCGACAGCTTCCTGATCTGGAAACTCACCGGCGGCAAATCCCACGTCACCGACGCCACCAACGCCGCGCGCACCCTTCTCTACGACATCCGCAAAGGCCGCTGGAGCAGCACGATTTGCAAGCTCCTCGACATTCCCGTCGAAATGCTGCCCGAGGTCCGCGACTGCGCCGCTGATTTCGGCATGACCCGCGCCGACCTCTTCGGCCGCGAGATCCCGATCCTCGGCGTCGCGGGCGATCAGCAGGCCGCCACCATCGGTCAGGCCTGTTTCCAGCCCGGCATGATGAAATCCACCTACGGCACCGGCTGCTTTGCGCTCCTCAACACCGGTGACACGCCCGTCACCAGCCAGAACCGCCTTCTGACCACCATCGCCTACCAGTTCGACGGCAAGCCCACCTACGCGCTGGAAGGCTCGATCTTCATCGCGGGTGCCGTGGTCCAGTGGCTGCGCGACGGGCTGAAGATCATCCGCGAGGCGAACGAGACCCAACCGCTGGCCGAGGCCGCCGACGATGGCCAGAACGTCATCCTGGTGCCCGCCTTCGTGGGCCTCGGCGCGCCCTATTGGAACGCCGACTGCCGCGGCGCAATCTACGGCCTGACCCGCAACTCCGGCCCCGCCGAGTTTGCCCGCGCCGCCCTCGAAAGCGTCGGCTTCCAGACCCGCGATCTGCTCGAGGCGATGCGCGCCGACTGGAACGGCGGTGTGGGCGGTGTCCTGCGCGACGCTTCCGAAAAAGCGATCCTAAGGGTCGACGGCGGCATGTCGGCCTCAAACTGGGCGATGCAGTTTTTGTCCGACATCATCGGCGCGCCGGTGGATCGCCCCGAGGTGCTTGAGACCACGGCCCTCGGCGCCGCGTGGCTGGCCGGGATGCGCGCGGGCGTCTATCCAGATCAGGCGGAGTTCGCCAAAGCCTGGGCATTGGAGCGCCGCTTCGAGCCTGCGATGGATGCAGCCACAAGACAGTCGAAATACGAAAGCTGGAAACGCGCGGTCACCGCCACGCTGTCGGTTTAAGCGCCGCCCCTACAGTGCGACCTCGCCCTCCAGCGCCTTGATCTGCAGCCGCGCCATGCCAAGGTTGGCCTTCGCGCGGTCCAGCGCCACGAAAAGATACACGCCCGGGTTCGCCCGTAAGGGCCGGATCACATGGATCTGCTTGCCGAACGAGGTCAGCATGTCCTCGATCTGATCGTTCAGCTTCAGCCCCTCGGCTGCGGCAACCTGCGCCTTGGCGACCTCGGTACTCAGCGCCGCCGCCGCTTCCAGATCTATCTTGCCGCCGCCTTGCGAGGTCAGCATCAGCCCGGTGTCGAGGTCGACAAGGCAGGCGCCGATAAAGCCCGCAATCGCGCTGGCTTTGGAAAGATCAATCGACATGCCTGCCCTCGCTTGGCCCGGATCAGTGGCGGCAGCCTATCGCACCCGCCGCCCATCCTTGGCTACAGTCGATCCGGCGTCTAGGCAAGCCGCCGCCAGGACGCCGGGCGCGCGGCGCCATCCGGCCTTGCCTCGCCCTCAGCCTCTTCCGAGACCTCAGCCGCACCGTTCGCTTCGGCATCGGGTTGCGACGCCGGTCGCCCGTAGAGTTCGGTCAGGAAATCCTCCAACAAGGCCACAACCGCGACGTTCTGGGCGGCATCGGGATGCCGCGCAAGTACCTGGCGCCAGAGATGCAGTTCGCGCGGCATGGCCGTCGGACCGTCCGCCTCTGCGATCTCATCTAGCGTGCTGTCGTCGGTGGCTTCGGCGACCTCGGGTTCGGGTTCGGGTCCTGGTTCGGGCACATCTTCGGCGCTGGCGTCCGGCGACAAGCCGTCTGCCCTGACGTCGGGCCCTTCGACCTCGGCCGCTTCCGCCGCATCGTCATCATCATCGCCAAGGGCCGCGCGAAGACCGTCATCATCGTCGGTCATCGCGTCGCGGTGATCGGTGTTGGTGTCGGCAACCCGGTTGTCGTCGCTGCCAAAGTCGGTGTCCGTCTCGCTGGTATCGCTGTCCGCCTCGCTGTCGGCACGGGTCACTTCCTCGGCTTCGTCATTGGCGGTATTCGCATCGGCATCGGCCTCAGCCGCCGCCACATCTTCCTCGCCCGACGCTTGGCTTTCCAGGGTCTCGTCAACCGCCTCTGCCCGGTCGGACTGTTCCACCTCGGCGACTTCTTCATCCTCTGCACCGGCGTCACGACCGTGCATAACATCGCCATCGCCATCGTCATCGCCGAAGGATGGCCGCGTAGGACGTACCGCCTTGATCCTCTCGTCATCGCTGGTCTCTGACCCGTCAAGATCGGCCTGATCGACCGCCTCCGTCTCGACCTTTGGTGCACGGTCCGCTGTCCGGAAGGCGGACAGCTTGGCAACCGGGTTTGCGTCCGGGCCGTCAGACTCCTCGGGCGCGTCAGTCAACGACCCCTGCAGCCGGGCGCGCAGTTCGGCGGCCATCTCGGCG
>JBBKVJ010000154.1:0-9421 GCA_037968375.1 Paracoccaceae bacterium
CCGCATAGGTGACGAAGCTTGCCGCGCTGCACTGCGAAAGCACCGCGCTGGTGGCAGCCACGGGTGCCTGCGCAGCACCACCGCCGAGGATGAACAGCGGCCGCTTCGCCGCTTTCAAAGCCGCCGCGACGCGCGTGATCTGGTCCGCGCCGGGCGCCATTTCACCCTGCACCGGCTCGGGGCGGGGCGGGGCGGCCTCGGCCTGCGCCTGCATCACCCTGATCGGCACCTGAATATGCTTGGGCCGGGGGCGCAAGGTGGCAAACTCGGTCAGCGCGCGGTCGATCAGGTGATAGGCGCCCGCCGCGTCATAGGCGGTCAGCGACCAGTCGCAGACGGTGGCCGCCGCGGCCTCCTGATCGCGCATCTCGTGCAGCTTGCCCTTGCCCATGCCTTTGTCCTCGGGGTCGAGGCAGGACGAGATCACCAGCATTGGCACCGAATCCGAATAGGCCTGAGCCATCGGCGTCAGCGTGTTCAACAGCCCCGGCCCGGTGATGACATAGGCCACCCCCGGCCTACCGGTCGCCCGCGCATAGCCATCGGCCATGAACCCCGCGCCTTGCTCGTGGCGGGCCAGAACATGGGTGATCCCGGCCTCTTCGATGCCGCGATAAAGCTCTTGATTATGGACGCCTGGAATGCCGAAGATCACCTCGACACCCCGCGCCTTCAGCATGTGCGAGATTTGCGCGCCAAGCGGACGTGTGACCATCAGACCCTCCAGAACCGAGCGGTGAAAAGCGCGAAGACGACCAGCAACTCAAGCCGCCCCGCCAGCATGCCAAGCGACAGCATCCATTTGGCACTGTCGTTCAGGGTCGAGAAATTGCCGGAAGGACCGATCGTGTCGCCCAGACCCGGGCCGACATTGGCAATCGCGGTGGCCGCACCGGTCAGCGCCGTGGTGAAATCGAGACCGGTCAGGCCCAGCGCCACCGACAGAACCCCGATCGAGACCACGAAGATCACGAAGAACGACATCACAGACGCGACGACATCTTGGCCGACCGTGCGGCCCTCGAAGCGGGCCGTGAAGATGCCGTGCGGCGAATGCAGGCGGCGGATCTGGGCGCGGATCGCGGACAAGAGGATCTGGTAGCGGAAGATCTTGACCGAACAACAGGTCGACCCTGCGCAGCCACCGACCAGCCCCAGAAAGAAGAACACCACGACCGGGAAGGCGCCCCAAAGCTGATAGTCGACGCTTGCGTATCCGGTGCCGGTGATGATCGAGGTGACGTTGAAAATCCCCTCGCGGAACGCATGTTCGGGCTGATCGCTGTTCACGAGGATGCGGAACGCGGTCATCGCCAGCGTCACGACCAGGACAACGACTAGAAACGCCCGGATCTGACTGTCGCGAAACAGCGGCCGGGCAGTTCCGGCGGCGAACTGGACGTAACGCACGAAGGGCAGGCTGGCCAGCAGCATGAACAGCGAGGCGATGTATTCCGGCGCCCCCTGGAATGCGCCGAACGAGCGGTCGCGGGTCGAAAATCCGCCCGTCGCGACGGTGGTGAAGGCGTGATTGATCGCATCGAAAGCTGCCATGCCGGCGGCCATGTAGGACAGGGCGCAGGCCACTGTCAGCGCCAGATAGATCGCCGAAATCTGGCCCGCGATCTCGGCCGCGCGGGGCAGAATCTTGCCCATCGTGTCAAAGGCCTCCGAGCGGAAGATCTGCATGCCGCCGATGCGGAGTTCCGGCAGGAACACCATCGCGACAACGATGATCCCGATGCCGCCGAACCACTGCATCATCGAGCGCCACAGCAACAGGCCCTGCGGTAGGGTGTCGAGGCCGGTCAGGACGCTGGCACCGGTTGTTGTCAGCCCCGACATCGCCTCGAAAAACGCGTCGACCACCCGCGCCTCGGTGGCGCCCAGAACGAACGGGATCGCGCCGAAGATCGGCAGCGCAACCCAGACGCCGGTGGTCAGAAGGAATGTCTGCTGCAGGGACAGCCGTGGCTCAACCCCGTTCGCCGAGGCCAGCGCCATCAACGCGCCGGTAACGCTGGTCAGGATCGCGCTTTCCAGAAAGATCGGCCACTCGCCGTTGCCATAGCCAATATCGACCGCCATCGGCACCAGCATCGTCGCCCCTAATGCCGCGACGAGCAGGCCGATGACATATCCAACAGGGCGCAGATCAGGCATGCGCGCAGGCTTGGACGGGCGCCCCGGGGCTGTCAAGCGGCGGTCGTATCCCGCCCCGCGCCCAGCGGCGTGCGTAGCGGACCGCAGCCAAGGAACGCGTGGGCGGTTTGGTTTGGTTTGGTTGGGCTGGCGAGCGGGCGCGAACGTCGGGGCCGCGACAGCCATCCCGCCGGACACGCAATCTTGACCGGCTGGCAAGGTTTTTTCGTGGTACCGTGGCGCGTTATTGATTAATTCAGAAGAAGCTATCCGAAATGGAAACACTCTGTTAACTAGTCCACGAACCGGTCGAACCTGCGGGCTGGAGGCTTCGACCGTAACAGTAAAATCGATCGGGATCGTTCATGATGCTGTTTCAAATCGCGTTCATCTTACTCTGCCTGGCGCAGATGCTGCACTATTCGACGCACTGGCTGGCCCTGACCCGCTCGATGCGCGATGACCGCGATCAAAAGGCGATGACGTCTCACCTGGACTGGAGCCGCGCCGCCGACCTCCGGGCGTCCAAGAAGCGTGGCCTGCTGAGTTCATTCTGGCGCGGCTGACGCTAGCCCGTGGGGTAAATCGGGCGCGTCGGCAAGGACCTTGAAAATACTCGTCTCAGGCCACAGCGGCCCGGTCTGGTCCTTGTGACCATGCTGGTTCCCGCGCATCGTTTCAGTTCGGCGCGAAATCTTCGTAGCGCAGTTCGAAAACCGCGGGCGCGATCGGCGGGACCTGTGCGAGGAACCGGTTCCCGGTTGCGCGGGCATCGATATGGCGCTTCAGCGCACGAGCGTAGTCTGCCCGCCAGCCGTCCTGCGGCGCGTTCAGAAACCAGCTCCGCCGTAAATCCCAACTACGCGTCACCGGTGCGTCTGGCAGATGGCCCACCGCATGTGCCCGGCCGGCGAGATTGTAGATCGTCAACTCGCCCAGATACAGCGCCGCACCGTCGGTCAGGAAATCGACCCGAACATGGTCGAAATAGGCGCCGATCTTTTTGGCGGCGGCGATGGCGGTTGCGGTGATTTCTGGCAGGGGCCGGTTGTCGGTCTGTTTTGCTACGGCGGTGCGGCGGGTACTAAGCCTTAAGCTGCCCTCGTCGTCAGCTTCCCAAATCGCCGCCGTGGTTTCCTGGCCGCGATAGATTGGCACGATCTGCTCGATGACGGGTCCGAAAGTATAAATCTTGAGGTCGATCAGTTCGCGTCCGGAAAAGAGCCTTTCTTCGGCAAACACCCGTCGGCGCACAGCGCCATAGCCCCATTCGCCGCGGGCCCGACCATGGTCATCGGCCAGATAGGAGGCAGCCCTGGCGACAAGCCGGTCGCGGTCACCGCCCATCGCTTGATGCGACAGGTTCATCGCCGAACCGTGGTTGACCTTGATCATCACATCCGCGCCTACGCAGTCGCGCGGCATACAGGCGGGATCGGTGCCCACCCATAACGTGCGCGGTGTCATTATACCCAAACCGAGGCTGTCAACCCAGGTCTTGGTGGCCAGCTTGTCGCTGCACAGCACGAAGCGGGGATCGTGGTCCAGAAGCTTGCGCCACAGATATTTCTCGTCGGCGACGACAGGTTGCGACAGCGAGCTGAGCAGCCGCCCCTTCTTGACCATTCGAAACCAAAGCCGCCGCCATTCGGGCGGCAGGATGCCCCTCAGCTGCCGCTCGGCATCTGCCATGACCATTTGGTCCGCCCCGCCGGTCCAGACTCCGCACCCCATGTCCTAGGCAGCCGTCAGCGCCTGGGCGATGTCGGCCAGAAGATCGTCGGGATCCTCCAGACCAACCGATATCCGGACCAGACCGGGGGTGATCCCCAGTGTTTTTTTCTGATCATCGGGAAGTCGCTGGTGCGTGGTCGTCGCAGGATGCGTCGCGATGCTTTTCGCATCGCCCAGGTTGTTGGAAATCTTCACGATCTTGAGGCCGTTCAGAAACCGGAACGCCGCCGCCTGACCGCCCTCGATATCAAGCGACAACACCGTGCCGCCGCCACCCATCGAGGTCTCGGTCAGGCGTTGTTGCGGATGCGAGGCGAGCAGCGGATAGATCACCCGAGACAAGCCCTTTCGGCCTTCCAGCGCCTCGGCAATCTGCAGTGCCGTGGTGGCTGAGGCGCGCACCCGCAGGTCCATCGTCTCAAGCCCCTTCAGCATCAGCCAGGCGGTGAACGGGCTCATCGAGCCGCCGGTGTGTTTCATGTAGGGCTCAATGGTCTTGCGAATGAAGTCTTGGGTGCCGCAGATCACACCCCCCAGGGCACGGCCCTGACCGTCGATATGCTTGGTGGCCGAATAGATCACCACATCCGCACCCTGCGCCACGGCGCGAGAAAACACCGGCGTGGCGAAAACATTGTCGACCAGTACCAGCGCGCCCACCTGATGGGCGATCGTCGCGACCGCTTCGATATCGATCACTTCCAGCGTGGGGTTCGAAATCGACTCGAGAAACACTGCCTTGGTGCCCGGCGTCATCGCCTTTTTCCATTGGTCCAGGTCGGTGCCATCGACGAACGTGACCCGCACCCCGAACCGTGTCAGCACCTCGTCCAGCACGTAAAGGCACGAGCCGAACAGCGCGCGCGAGGAGACGACGTGATCGCCCGCCTTCAGCATCGCCGCCAGCGCGCCCGATACCGCCGCCATGCCCGAGGCGGTGGCAAAGGCATCCTCGGTGCCCTCGATGGCGGCGATCCGTTCCTCGAACATCCGCACGGTGGGGTTGCCATAGCGGGCATATATGAATTCGTCCGGCCCGGCCTCGATGAACCGCGCCTCGGCGGCCTCGGCGCTGTCGTAGACGAAGCCCTGGGTCAGGAAAATCGCCTCGGACATCTCGCCATACTGGCTGCGACGGCTGCCGGTGTGCACGGCCTTGGTGCGGGCTTTCCAGTCATTTGTCATCGGGCTGCTCCTGGGCGCAATAAAAAACCCCCGAACCGAAAGAGGTCGGGGGCGCGTCGTGCCCTCATCCTCTTTAGCGGTTTGTTTAACGTGGCCCGCAATCCGGAGAACAAATCGCCACAAAAGTCGGCATAGCCCGGTCGGCATCGCCGGTCAAGAAGTGTTGACCCGGCCTTGCCCCCGCCACCGAATGCGCCATTGTTGGCCGCGAACGACGAAAGGACACCGCATGACCGCCAAGATCGACCTGCACTACTGGCCCACGCCGAACGGCTGGAAGGTTTCCATCGCACTTGAGGAGATGGGGCTGCCCTACACCCTGCATCTGGTGAATATCGGCGCTGGTGAACAGTTTGAGCCGGAGTTCCTGAAGATCGCGCCGAACAACCGGATGCCCGCCATCGTCGATCCCGAGGGGCCGGACGGCAAACCGATCTCGATTTTCGAATCCGGCGCGATCTTGCAGTATCTGGCGCGCAAGACCGGCCAGTTCGGCGGCCCGACCGAGCGTGACCGGATCGCTGTCGATCAATGGCTCATGTGGCAGATGGGCGGCGTTGGCCCAATGGCCGGTCAGGCGCATCACTTTTTGAAATATGCGCCCGCGATGGACCCGCCGAACGATCTGCCCTACGCGAAAGAGCGCTACAGGAACGAGGTCGCGCGGCTATATGGCGTGCTCGACCGGCAGTTGGCGAAGAACGCCTTCGTCGCGGGCGAATTCTATTCCATCGCCGACATGGCGATCTGGCCCTGGGCCTCGCTTTGGGAGGGTCAGCAGCAGACCCTTGACGACAAGCCGAACCTGGCGCGGTGGCTGGATGAGGTCGGCGCAAGGCCCGCCGTCCAGAAGGGCCGCGCTGTGGCGGCGGAAAAGCGGTCAAACCTGCAGGACGACAAGAAAGCACAGGAGGTGCTGTTCAAGCGGAAGGGGTAACCTACTCGGCCCCGCCTTCGTCTTCCTCGATCACGTAGGGTTGCAGCATCATGATCTGCGACCAGAGGAACACAAACAGGATCAGCGGAAAGCCGAAGGTTTCGATCTTCACCCAGGCCTCGGTCGACATCGTGCGCCAGATAATCTCGTTGCCGATGGCCAGAAACGAGAACGCCGAAGCCAGCCGCCGGGTCAGGATCATCCAGCCCTCGTGCTGCATCGGCATCAGATCGCCCATCACATATTCCAGCCAGGACCGGCCCAGCAGCAGCCCGGTGAACAGGATCGTCGCAAAAAGCGCATAGACGATGGTGGTCTTCATCTTGAAGAACTGCTCGTTGTTGAACCACACCGTCAGCCCGCCGAAGACGATCACCAGAACCGCCGTGACCACCTGCATCCGCGAGACCCGGCCCGAAAGCTTCCAAAGCAGCAGGATCGAGCCCAGCAGAAGTGGCACGAACGCCGCCGTCACCACGATGAAGCCTGAATATTCGGTGCCGCCGAACAGGAACGTTTCGTCCTTCAGCCACATGTAGGCGGCGAAGAACACCAGCGCCGGTCCCAGTTCGAGCGCTGTCTTCACAGCGGGATTGATCGATTTCACAGCCATTGTGGCCCTCCTAGCCTCCGAACTCTACTATCACGGCTCCCGCCGCGATCAATGCCATCAGTGCCAATCGGCGAGGTCCGACGCGGTCACCCAGCACCAGCCAGGCGATCAGGGCTGCAAAGACCGTCGAAGTTTCGCGCAGTACAGCCGCCTCGCCGACGCTGTCCAGACGTGTCGCCAGCATGATCGAGCCAAAGCTGAAATAGGCAACGAAAGCGCCAATGACACCGCGTTTCATCAAGGGCGCGATCTCGGTGGCGGGAAGCCGCCTGATCCGGGGCGCCGCAAGGACCGGCATCAGCCAGCCGTCAATGAAGAAGAACCAGGCGAGAAAGGTGAACGGGTCGGCGGTGGCGCGGATCGCGTAGGCGTCGAAGGTTGTATAAAATGCGACGAAGACCCCTGTGGCGACGGCCAGCGCCAGCGCCGGGATCAGCGTTTCACGATCCAGAACCGTGAAGATCAGATTGTAGACCGACAGCCCGAAAATTCCCGCCAGCAGCACCGCCAGCCCCAGCCATTGCCAGCCCGAGAAAATTTCGCCGAAAATGGCCCAGGCACCGATCACAGCGAACAAGGGGCCGGTGCCGCGCACCACCGGATAGACCACCGAATAGGCGCCGCGCTGATAGGCTGCGGCCTGCAGCAGCTTGTAGCCTGCATGAATGGCGAAGGCGCCCGCGAAAAGCGGCCACATATGCGGCTCGGGCCAGGGCACGACGAACAGCGCGAAGGGGGCCGCGATCACGCCATAGCAGGCGTCGATGGCGGCGCGGCTGGTCCAGGGATCGTGGCGGCCCTTTTGCAGCGCGCCGAACAGCGCGTGCAGGAAGGCTGCAAGCAGCACCAGCGCAAGGGCGAGGTTGGCCCCCGCCGGTGTGCCTTCAAGCGAGACGAGCCAGGCGCTCATGGCGCGCGGAACAACTTTGACAAGCGCATCATGACAGCATCAAGGCTCGTAGGTGAATTCGGTGGTCACTCCGTCCAGCACCGGCAAAACATCGGCGACACTTTCCGGTCCGCCGGTCATCGCAAAACGGAAAAACTGCGCGGCGCCAAGACCTTGGGGCGCGTTCACCCGCAGTGACACCGTTCCGGACGGGTCCGGCAGGTCGCCCAGAAACCTCGACAACGCCCGTTTCGACGCCTGCGGCAACAGCGGCGGAGGCAGGTCTGCAACGACCGTCATCGCGTCCTTGCCAAACCGGCTCAGCGTCGCTTCCGGGGCGTCGTCGTCATCCCTCAGAAGTGGGGCAAGCAGGGCCATCAAAGATCGCGCGCCAGTGCCGTCCGAGACGATATCGAGCGTCAGATCGGTCACGCCGAAGGTTCCCAGACTGCGCAAAGCCGTATTTCTGGACGCAAGATCGACACGTTCCAGAGATGCGCCAATGGCAACGGTGTTGTCGCCCGGAAGGTCAATGTTAAGCCTGCTGATCGTCAGCGTGTTCGCCCCCGGATCGCGCCGCATCGTCAGACCGGCATCCACCTTGGTCCCGCCTCCAAAGACACGCGTCCTGATCTCGGTCGCCCGGACGCGCGGTTCCAGCGAGACCTGCTCAAGCCGCAGATCAAGCGACAGCGGGACGCCGCCGCGCGCCATCGCCTCGATCCCATCGCCACGCCACAGCACCCGGCCGATGCGAAATCCCGGGGCCGAGGATGTGGGCACCAGCGCCACGTCTGCGGCCACGCACCAGCCATCCGACACCCAGGCCCGGATTGGCAATGTCCATTCAGTGCGCCCCTGCACCATGGCGCGAAAGCTGTCGAGCGTCCGCTGACATGTCTCGCGCGGGGTGTCCGCCTGGGCCAAAGCAATCACGGGCAAGATCGCAAGGGCGATGGCAGCTAGGTCCCGGCGAATCGTCATGGCCTAGCCTTCCTGTTCGACGCCAACCAGCGCGCGGGCGAATTCCTCAGGATCAAACGGCGACAGATCATCGATCTGCTCGCCCACGCCGATGGCATGGATCGGCAGGCCGAACTTATCGGCCAGCGCCACCAGCACGCCGCCCTTGGCGGTGCCGTCAAGCTTGGTCATCACCAGCCCCGACACATCCGCCAGCTTGCGGAAAATCTCGACCTGATTCAGCGCGTTCTGGCCGGTGGTGGCGTCCAGAACCAGCAAGGTATTGTGCGGCGCTTTGGGGTCTTTCTTGGCGATCACGCGGACGATCTTCGACAGCTCCTCCATCAGATCGGCACGGTTCTGCAAGCGCCCGGCGGTGTCGATCAGTAGCAAATCGGCGCCATCCGCCGCCGCCCTGGTCATCGCATCAAAGGCAAGGCTGGCGGGGTCCGAGCCTTCGGGTGCTGTCATCACCGGCACGCCGGCGCGGTCGCCCCAGACCTGCAACTGCTCGACCGCCGCCGCACGAAAGGTGTCGCCCGCAGCGATCACCACCGACTTGCCCGCCGCGCGGAATTGCGCGGCCAGCTTGCCGATGGTCGTGGTCTTTCCCGACCCGTTCACACCGACGACCAGCACCACCTGCGGCTTGGTCGGGTAGAGCGGCAGCGGGCGCGCCACAGGTTCCATGATCCGGGCGATCTCGGTGGCCAGCAGCCCCTTCAACTCGCCCGTCGACAGCCGCTTGCCAATCCGGCCCTCGGCCAGGTTGGCGGTAACCCGCAATGCAGTATCGACGCCCATGTCGGACTGGATCAGCAACTCTTCAATGCTTTCCAGCATCGTGTCGTCCAGCGCCCGACGGACCACCGGGGCGGCGTCGCCCCGGCCAAGGATGCGGCCGATCAGCCCGGGCTGGGCGACAGGGGTAGCCGCGCTGGCGGCGGGTGGTTCTGGC
>JBBKVJ010000155.1:0-5233 GCA_037968375.1 Paracoccaceae bacterium
TGCTGGTGAACAATGCCGGGGTACTGCGCGATGTCTCTCTTCTGGCCCCTGACAGCGACTTTGCCGAGGCGATGGAGGTGATGGTGACGGCGCCGCTCGACCTGATCCGCCTCTGCGCGCCGCATTGGCGCGAGACGGGTTGGGGGCGGATCGTCAATCTGACGTCGGGCTGGGGCAGTTTCGATCAGGGGCTGGGCGGGCCGGGGGCGTACGGCGTCGCGAAGGCCGCTCTGAATGCGCTGACCAAGGCGTTGCCGCGCGATCTGCCGAAGGGGGTGAAGATCAACGCGGTCGACCCCGGCTGGGTGGCGACGCGGATGGGCGGCGAAGGCGCTCCGAAAACACCCCATGAGGGAGCCGAGACCGCGATCTGGCTTGCCACCCTGCCTGAAGATGGCCCGACGGGCGGTTTTTTCCGAAACCGCAAGCCTGCCGCCTGGTGACGTCGAAATTTCTGCGAAATTTCAGTGCCGCGATCCTTCGGCGACTGGCGCGGCACTGTTTCTTCGCAGAAGAAACGTCGGGCGCCCGGCTTGCGTGAGCAGGCTCTGCGGGGCACTGTCCGCCGCATCAGGCGGGGGGCGAGGCAATGATTCCGGTGATGGGCTATGGCGACCGCAAGGTCGCCGTTCTGGGTCTGGGCCGCTCTGGCCGTGCGACGGCACGCGCGCTTGCCGCTGGCGGTGCCGAGGCGCTGTTGTGGGATGACAGCGCCGAGGCGCGGGACAGTGCCGAGGCCGAGGGTTTCGTCCTTTGCGATCTGACCCGCGCCAAGGCCTGGGAGGGCGTCAGCCTGCTGGTCACCTCGCCCGGCATCTCGCATCTTTACCCCGCACCGAACCCGATCATTGCGCAGGCTTGGGCCGCCGGTGTGCCCGTGGACAACGATATCGGCCTGTTCTTCCGCTCGTTCGCGACGCCCGAATGGGACGAATTCGAAACCGCCCCCCGGGTCATCGCGGTGACTGGATCGAACGGGAAATCCACCACTTCGGCGCTGATCCACCACATCCTTGAGGAAAACGATATCGAGGTGCAGTTGGCCGGCAATATCGGGCGCGGTGCACTTGACCTTGAACCGGCAAGCGACGGCATGGTCGTGGTGCTGGAGTTGTCGTCCTACCAGACCGACCTTGCCCGGGCGCTGACCCCCGATATCGCCGTCTTCACCAACCTGACGCCTGATCATCTGGATCGTCACGGCGGCCTCGGCGGCTACTTTGCCGCCAAGCGGCGGCTGTTTGCCGAGGGCGGGCCGGACCGGGCGGTGATTGGCGTCGACGAGGCCGAGGGGCAGTATCTGGCCAACCAGATGGCCGAGGCGCCCGAGGATGACCGGGTGATCCGCATCTCGTCGGGGCAAAAGCTGATCGGGCCGGGCTGGCAGGTTTTTGCGCGCAAGGGATTTCTGGCCGAATGGCGCAAGGGGCGGCAGATGGCCTCGATCGACCTGCGCGAGGTCGGGGGTCTGCCCGGCGCGCACAATCACCAGAATGGTTGCGCCGCCTATGCCGCAACCCGGGCGATGGGGCTGCCGCCGAAGGGGATCGAGGCCGCACTGCACACATTCCTCGGCCTGCCGCACCGCAGTCAGAGGGTCGGCGAAAAGGCTGGCGTGACCTTTGTGAACGATAGCAAGGCCACCAATGCCGACAGTGCGGCCAAGGCGTTGCAGGCGTTCCCGCGGATCCGCTGGATCGCGGGCGGGATGGGCAAGGACGGCGGCATCGCCAGCTTGCAGCCCTATCTGGGCCATGTTGCCAAGGCCTATCTGATCGGCCATTCGGCGCGCGAGTTTGCGCTGCAGTTGGGCGATACGCCGCATGAGATCTGCGAGACGATGGCGCGTGCCGTGGCCCGCGCGGTGGAAGAGGCCGAGGCAGGCGATACCGTGCTGCTGGCGCCGGCGGCGGCCAGCTTCGATCAGTATCCGAACTTCGAGAAACGCGGCGAGGATTTTGCGGCAGAGGTGGCCAAGCGGCTATGATGTCAAGCGCTTGAGGCCATTCGGCGATCGAGCGTAGGAGCCCGCACGGAACAGCCGCTATGGTAACGTTGGGGCGATGAATGAGGTCAGGGAACGCTCAGTCATAAAGAGGCAACCTCAGGTGTTGGTGCGGCAGACCGCGTGCGTCCGCTGCCCTCTGATGTGCCTGATAATAAATTGCTAATCGCGCGGCATCAGCCAGCGCGCGATGATCGGGGCCGCCAGGATCACCACGAAAATCCGCACCAGATGATGCGCCACGACAAAGGCCACATCGGCGCCCGAGACGATTGCGATTACTGCCATTTCCGCCTGACCGCCGGGCAGGAAGGCCAGGATCACGTCCAGAGTGCCTGCGGGCGAGACCAGAATCACCGCCTCGATAAAGGCCAGCGAGATCAACGCCAACAGCACCGAATAGGCCAGCCCGGCGCCGACATCGACGCGCAGTTCGCGCCCGGTGATGCCGCTGTATTTCGCGCCGACCTCGATGCCGATGAAGAACTGCGCCAACCAGATCGCCTCGGCCGGCGGGCGCGTGGTGATCACACCCATCAGGCTGAGGATTGCCGTCAGGATCAGCGGCCCGAGGATAGAGGCACCGAACAGGCCGATCTTTTCGGCCAGTTTCCAGCCTGCGACGGCAGCGGCGGCCATGATCGCCATCTGCGCCAGCGGCACCTCGAGGGCGGACCTGCCCGGCGGGCCGCTCAAATCAAGGTCGTAGAAATAGGTCAGCAAAAACGGTGCTGCACTGACGATCAGCATCACCCGGGTGGCGTGGATCAGGCTCATCGCGCGGACATCGCCGCCCGCCTCTTCGCCGAAGATCAGCATGTCCTGCAGCCCGCCGGGCATGGCTGAGTAGAATGCCGTCGGATGATCGAAACCCATCACCCGGCGGAAGAACGGGTAACCGATGCAACCGATCACCAGAATGAACAGCGGAACAGCCGCCAGCGTATAGCCGTATGAGGGTAGCTCGCGGACCAGATCGGTGGTGATCGTCGATCCGACAGCGACGCCCAGCATGGTGCGCATCAGCGTGCCGAGAACACCCATGGCTTGCAGCCGCGCGCCAGCCAGTGCGAAGACCAGGCAGCCGGTCATGGGGCCGAGCAGCAGTGGCAACGGCAGGCCAATAGCCAAAAACACCGCCGCGCCGATTCCGGCGGCGGCGAGCGATGTGCCGCGCGCCCTGGTAAAGCCTGTCATGCCGATCCCTTAGGACGCTCCGCGCGCGCCTGCAAGCTGCCTTGTCTCTGCCGGTCTGCCATGCAGCATGCGCGGGTCCGAGCAAGGTATAATGCGGCAGGTGTTCGAGTTTTCGGGATCGGTCGACGCCGTGCAAAGTTGCCGCTGGCTGCAAGTCTGATCTGCGGTTGGCCACTTGCCACCAGGGTTTTCACGAGTGACGGCGGTGCCATGCGGACAGATTTCTTGCCGGCATCTGATGGCCTGCCCAGAATCTGGTGCTGGCCCTTGGCAAAGGCGTCGATATCGGCGAAAAAGCGCGCATCATGTGCAGCTTAGGCAGATCATGACATGCAATTTCCGTTATTGTACTGTCCAGTCAGTTTTCACACCAAGGACTGGCCCGTTCTGGACCAAAGGAGTTACCGCATGACCGTGTCGCTGTTCAGACCCTCCACCGCAATGCTGCTGGCGATCATCGCCGTGTCTGTCGCCCCCGTCATGGCGCAGACGGTGCCAGACGCCGCGCTTTCCGCAGAAGGGTCCAGGGCGGCAAACGGCTCGCTGCCCGCGACTGGCGCGAACGGCGTGTCGACGCCACCGGTGTTTGTGTCGGCCATTGCCGACGGTGCGGTGTCGGCGCCGTCATTGGGACAGTCCGAAGCTGAGGTCGCCACAGCGAAAGCCGAGGCCCAGGCGGCTGCTGAAGCAGCGGTGGCTGAAGCGGAAGCCGCCGCCAAGGCCGCTGCGGAGGGCGGTGTGGCAGAGGATGGCAGCGCTGACGGCGCCCCGAATGAGCCTGTCGTAACGGAAGATGGTTCGATCGCGCTGGTTCCCGGCGATGTGACCGAGCCGCAGTCACCTTTCTTGCGGATCGGCGCCGAAGCGGCCCCGGTTGCCCCGGGGGAGGTGCCCGCTGCGGAACCGCCATTCGAGCCTGTGCCGATTGTCGAATAGCCCCGCGAAACTATAGTGGGGTTGCTCCGGGCACGGCGTCCGGACCGGTGAGGCATGCCTGCTGCGTCAATCTGGGACATCAACGGCTTGCTGTCGCAGAATAAACCAATCTCTTTGATTCTCGATGAAACTTATTCGCGGCTGACGCGTTGAGACCTGATTGCGGATGAAATTGCATCCACGGAGGATCAACAAGATGAAGAATATGTATAAGATGTCGACAGCCATGGTACTTGCGCTGTCGTTGGCCAACCCGGGCCCGCTTTTCGCTCAGTCGACACTCGAGGTGTTGCGCAGCGGTGAGGCTGGTCCCGATGATGTTCCGGTTTGTTCGGACGGCACCATGCCGGTCTGCGCCGAAGGCGAAGCCGTCCTGACATTCGGCGAGATGGTCGATCTGGTGAACAGCGGCAACGACGATGGCATCGCGCTGATGACCACGCTCGAAGGCGATGCTGAATCATCGCAGGCATTTTGCACCGACGGCGAGATCGCAATGTGTGAAGCAAGCGCCGAAATTCTGGTGCCGGGCAATGACGACTACCAGCAGGCCGCCCTTCTGGCGATGCAGGCCGAAGCCGCTGAAGCTGCGGGATCGGCTGAGCCCGCTGATGCCGCGATGACCGCTGAGGCCGAACCTGAGGCCCCGGCGACCGAGGTTGTTGGCGAAGGCAGCACGACGATGGAGATGGAAGGCACCGTGACCTCGGAAGAGATGACGGAAGCCGCCGAAGCTGAAGCTGAAGCTGAAGTGACTGCGGAAAGCGAAGTCACCGCTGAGGGCTCGACCGACGCCGCGGCACTTGCCAAAGCGCTTGCCGCCGAAGAAGCCGTCGCCAATGAGGCCGAGGCCGAAGCGGTGGCCGAAGCCGAAGCCATGACCGAAACCGAAACGGTTGCCGAGGGCGAAGCCACTGCCGAAGCCGAAGCCATGGCCGAAGCCGAAGCCGAGGTGATGGATCAGGGCGAAGCCAAGATGGAAGCCGAAGAGGCCGCCGCTGCGAACCCCGAAGGCCGGGTCGTGATGGATGGTGCCGAAGGCCGCGAGGAAGAGGCCAATCAGGTCCTCCAAACGCTCGGTGCCACGTTCGATGC
>JBBKVJ010000156.1:0-4978 GCA_037968375.1 Paracoccaceae bacterium
CGCATTTGCCGGGGTGATCGCCGCCGCGCGGCTCTGGCCCAAGGGCGACCCGCGCGAGATCGCGCATGCGCATTCCGACCTCGCCGCCGACCACCCGCATCTGCAAGGCCAGGGCGGCACCGCGCCGCATGTCCACGCCTTCGTCATCGACGATGAGCATCGCGCCTGGCCGCGACAGGGGTAGCGCAGCCGGTCCGACGGGTCTTTTCAGAACCCCAGCAATGTGTATTCATGACCCGGCAGGTGCGAGACGGGGACCACGCGCAAAAATGGATGCCAGAACGCGATGGGGCCGGTTCCGCCGGTCAGAGGCGGCAAGTGGCCTGGTCCTGATCAGCCCGACTGCGCTTTATGCCCTGCTGCTGCTGATCGTGCCGCTGGCGGCGATCGTCGGCTATTCGTTCCTGACCGACGGCTATCTGGTCATCGAGTGGGTGCCGACGCTGGCCAATTACATCGAGGCCTGGACCGAACCGCTGTATCAACTGGTGATGGCGCGCTCGCTGTTCGTCTCGGCCACGGTGACGCTGGTGACGGTCTGTCTGGCCTTCCCGGTCGCCTATTATGTCAGCTTTCATGTCGCGCCCAACCGCAAATCGCTGTGGCTGTTCCTGATCACCATCCCGTTCTGGACCTCGTATCTGATCCGGGTGTTCCTCTGGAAAGTGATCCTGGGCTATAACGGCGTGGTCAATTCGACGCTGATGGGCCTCGGCATCACCGATGAGCCGGTGACCTTCATCCTCTACAACGTCAATGCCGTGGTCATCACGCTGGCGCATGCCTATGCACCCTTCGCGATCCTGCCGATCTTCGTGGCGCTGGAAAAGATCGACCGGTCACTGATCGAGGCCGGGCAGGATCTGGGCGAATCGCGGCTGTTGACGTTCTGGCGGGTGACATTGCCGCTGGCGATGCCGGGCGTCGTGGCCGCCGTGCTGATCGTCTTCATCCCGACCATCGGCGATTACGTCACCCCGCAACTGGTCGGTGGGCCCGAGGGCCGGATGATCGCCAACGCGATCCAGCTGCAGTATCTGCGACTCGACAATTATCCGCTGGGCTCGGCGCTGGCGGTCACGGCGATGCTGATCGTCACGGCGGTCAGCCTGATCTTCGTCTTCCTGAACCGGCGGTTCCTGAGGGTCAAGCAATGAGCAACGGCACCGGCTTTCGCATCTATGCGATCCTCTATCTGATTTTCCTCTATGCGCCGATCCTGCTCTTGCCGATTTTCGCCTTCAATGCCTCGACGATCATCGCCTTTCCGCTGTCGGGGTTCACCACCGACTGGTTTGCCGAGCTTTTGACCATCCCGGCCTTGCACCAGTCGCTGAAATACAGCCTGATCATCGCGCTGATCACGGCGGTGGTGTCGACGTGCCTCGGCATCTTCGCCGCCCGCGCCGCGACGCGCTACAGCTTTCCGGGCAAGGGCGGCATCATCGGGCTGATCATGCTGCCCCTGGTCCTGCCCGAGATCATCGTGGCGGTGTCGCTGCTGGTCGTTCTCCTGGGTATCGGCGTGACGCTCAGCTTCTGGACGGTGATCCTGGGCCATGTGCTGATCTGCACGCCCTTCACCATCGCGATCCTGAACTCGGCCTTCATGTCGCTGGACGGGGCGCTGGAAGAGGCGGCTTACGATCTGGGCGAAAACAAATGGTCGACCTTCCGGCTGATTACATTTCCCCTGATCATGCCCGGTATCATCTCATCCCTCTTGATCTCGTTCACGATCTCGCTGGACGAGTTCATCATCGCCTTCTTCCTGTCGTCCACCGAACCGACTCTGCCGGTCTATATCTGGTCGCAGCTGCGGTTCCCGACGAAAATCCCCGCGATCATGGCGCTGGGCACGATCCTTGTGCTGCTGTCGATCACGCTTCTGATCATCGCCGAATACTTCCGCCGCAAGGGCATCAAACGCACCGGCGGCAAGGATACCGGAGGCTTCCTTTGAAACCGATCATCGAATTGCGCGATGTGCACAAATATTATGGCAGCTATCACGCGTTGCGCGGCATCGACGCCGATATCGGCGCGGGCGAGTTCTTTTCGCTGTTGGGCCCCTCGGGCTGCGGCAAAACCACGCTTTTGCGCACCATCGCGGGGTTCGAGGATGTGAGCCAGGGCACGATCCATCTGGACGGCAAACTGATGGAGGGCGTGCCCGCCAACAAGCGTCCGACCAACATGGTGTTTCAAAGTTACGCGATCTTCCCGCATCTGAGCGTGGCGCAGAACGTCGGCTTTGGCCTGCGCCGCGATCCGCGCTCTGCCCAGGAGAAGCGCAAGGCGGTGGACGAGGCGCTGGAGATGGTCGGCCTGACCGGCTTTGGCGACCGCGCCGCCCATGCCCTGTCAGGCGGCCAGCGGCAGCGGGTGGCCTTGGCGCGCGCGCTGATCCTGAAACCCAAGGTGCTGTTGCTGGATGAACCGTTATCCGCGCTCGATAAGAAGCTGCGCGAGCAGATGCAGTCGGAACTGCGCCGGTTGCAGCGGCAGGTCGGCATCACCTTCATTCTGGTCACGCATGATCAGGAAGAGGCGCTGATCATGTCGGACCGGATCGCGGTGATGTTCGAGGGCGGCATAGCGCAGCTGGCCTCGCCGCAGGAGCTGTATGGGCGGCCGCTGACCCGGCAGGTGGCGAATTTCATCGGGGTGATGAACTTTCTGCCCGCCGAGGTGACATCTGTTGCGGGCGACAGGATCGCGCTGGATGTCGCGGGGCTGGGCCCGGTCGAGGTCAGCGCCGGGCAATGTCCGGGCGGTGCCACTATCGGTGAGGCCAGTGTCGGGTTCCGCCCCGAAACGCTGACCGTGCTGTTCGAAGGCGAGACGCCGCGCGGGCGGGTTGCCGAAGGTGTGGTCGACGAGGTCGAGTATTTCGGCGACATGACCTATTATCGCATCCGCCTGGACGGCGTCGCCGAGCCGATGACGATCTCGATGCGCAACGTCTTTGGCCGCGAGGTTCTGAGCGAGGGCGCGCGCACCCGTGTGGACTGGGACCCGGGCGCGCTGGTGCTGTTCTGTTGAGGCGCTGACGGTGGCGCCCGCGAAGCCTCGCGGGCGCAAAGAAAGGGGGGCTGTCTGCCCCCCTCGGCCTGACGGCCTCACCCCCCGAGAATATTTGGGACCGAAAGAAGCGGGGGCGTCAGCAGCCCGGGGATTGACCGCGTGCAATCCCCCATGCAGGGATTTCAGCCATGAGCTTTGCCGCACGACTGACCCGGACACCCATTCCCTACGAGCCGGAGCGCGGCGCCGATGCGGCGGCGTTGTTCGGCGGTTTGCCGCCTGAGGTGCGTGAGGTGATCGCCGGGGCTGCCGGTTCCAGCCCGTATCTTGATGGGTTGTTGCTGCGCGAGCGCGACTGGGCCGAGGCGGCGCTGGCGGGGACGCCAGAGGATGCGCTGGCGGCGGAACTGGCGGCGGTGGCGGCCCTTGAGGGCGACGCGCTGTCGGCCGCCATACGCCGGGTGATGGACGGGCACAGCGTGGTCGACGAGGAGATGACCAGCAAGCTCATCGCCGCCGTGCGCAGCAGCGCCTCGCCAGAGCCCGCGATAGCCATTGGAGCGGCACAGCCCATGGGCCACGGTGCCCATGCGGCCTCACTGGTGAGTTTGTCGCCGCGCGAGACCGACATCATGCGCGCCATTGGCGGCGGCGCCAGCAACAAGGAGATTGCGCGCGCGCTGGGCATTGCAGAGTCCACAGTGAAGATCCACGTGCAACATGTGTTGCGCAAGTTCGAGGTCGGATCGCGGGTGCAATTGGCGGTGATTGCGCATGCCACCGGGCTTGAGCCCTGACCGGCCCTTGGCTGGCGCCGGCCACCCATACACCAGGGCAATGTCGGCGCAGTGCCTTGATCCAGCACAAGTCTGGGCACATCTGCGGCCCGTCTAGTTCTTCAGAACGACACCCGGAGCACGGGGACTAGTTCTTCTGCCGGCCGCCGCTGAGGCCTTTGGTGGATACCGCTGCAGGCATGGCCTCCCTAGCATCAGTGCATGCCCAAGCCAGGAGAACCAAGCACCATGTCCAGCCCCAGCCACAAGCGCCAGGCCTTGTCCGTGCTGCTGGTGAGCACGCTCGCTTTCACCGTTTGCTTCATGGTGTGGATGATGTTTGCCGTGATCGGCATTCCACTGAAGAAAACGCTGGGCCTGAACGCCACCGAATTCGGCCTGCTCACCGCCACGCCCGTGCTCACCGGCGCGCTGTCACGCGTCCCACTGGGGATCTGGACCGACAAATATGGCGGCCGCATCGTCTTCACCCTGGTCATGGCACTGACCGTGCCGGCGATCTGGATGATGTCGTATGCCACCCAGTACTGGCAGTTCCTGGTCATCGGCCTGTTCATTGGCCTGGCCGGCGGTTCGTTCTCGGTTGGCACACCCTATGTGGCGCGCTGGTTCCCGAAAAGCCAGCAGGGCTTCGCGATGGGCGTGTTCGGCGCCGGCAACTCAGGCGCGGCGGTGAACAAGTTTGTCGCCCCGGCGCTGCTGGTGGCCTTTGGCTGGACCATGGTGCCGCAGGTCTATTCCGCCATCATGCTCGGCACGGTGTTGCTGTTCTGGTTCTTCAGCCACAGCGACCCCACCCATCTGGTGGACAACAAGGTCAGCTTCCGGGACCAGCTCAAGTCGCTGAAGGACCCCAAGGTGCTGAAGTACTGCCAGTACTACAGCATCGTCTTCGGCGGCTACGTGGCGCTGAGCCTGTGGATGGTGCAGTACTACGTGGGCGAATACGGCCTGGACATCCGCGTCGCCGCGCTGCTGGCGGCCTGCTTCTCGCTGCCCGGTGGTGTGCTGCGCGCGGTGGGCGGCTGGCTGTCAGACAAGTACAGCGCTCATGCCGTGACCTGGTGGGTGATGTGGGTCAGCTGGATCTGCCTGTTCCTGCTGAGCTACCCGCAGACCGAGATGACGATCGTCACCGTCAGCGGTCCGCAGAC
>JBBKVJ010000157.1:0-2898 GCA_037968375.1 Paracoccaceae bacterium
ATGCGCGCTATTTCATGCCGTGGAATTGTCATCCCAGCATGGCCGTCACCGGCGCCCAGTGTATCGCCGCCTGCGCCCTGACGCCGGGCACCGTCGCAGATGGCCTGGCCCGCCCGCCCGAAGGCACGCCTGCGCTGGTCCGGATCGAGCATCCGATCGGCAGCATCGACGTTACCGTCGACTATCAGGTCAGCGGGCAGGAGTTCATCCTGCGCTCGGCCGGACTGGTCCGCACCGCCCGGCTGATCGCGCGCGGCGAGGTCATGGTGGCGTCGGCCCTGTTGCGGGGATGACAAGTGTTCGCGCTTCAGTATACTGCGGTATACACTGACTTTGAGGTGACCCGATGCCCGATACTCTGGATGCCCGCCTTCGCGACATAACAGACGCACTCGCTGACCTGCGGCAGCAACTGGCGGCGGAAATCTCGACTTATCCGACACCGATCTCGGGCTGCGATGCGCAGTTCAATCACCTTTTGGACCTGCGCCACAGGATCAGAGCCGCCGAGGCCGCGCTGAGGCACGAAGTCCATATCCCCTCGCCGCGCTGGCCCGCACCCCGAATGCCGGTGGCCCGTGTCTGATTGCGGGACCTGACCCTTGCCCAGGACATACCAGATCCTCGCCGATGCCTTTTTGAACGAAGGGGTCCACACCTGCTTTGCACTTCTGGGTGACGCCAACATGAACTGGGCCACCGCGATGGCCGATGGCGGCTGCCGGATGATCTATGTCCGGCACGAACACAACGCTGTCGCCGCCGCCATGGCCCATGCCCGCAAGACCGGCACCACGGGCGTCGCCACCACCACCTGCGGGCCCGGCCTGACGCAGGTGATGACCGCCTTGCCCGCCGCCGTGCGTGCCAGCCTGCCGCTGGTGATCTTCGCCGGTGAGGCGCCGCTGTCAACGCCCTGGTACAATCAGGCCATCGACCAGGCGCCGTTCGTTATCGCAACCGGTGCGGCCTATCACGCGCTGCATCATCCCGCGCGGATGCCCGAACAGATTCGCGATGCCTTCGTGCAGGCCGATGCCGAGCGCCGCCCGGTGGTTCTGGGCGTGCCCTTCGATCTGCAGGATGCGGACTGGCCGGGCCCTCTGCCCGACCTCGCACCCTCGCGTGACCTCAGGCCCGTTATCGGGCCGATGCCGCCGCACCAGGACGACATAGCCCGCGCCGCCGCACGTCTGAAATCCGTGCGGCGGGTGGTCGTGCTGGCCGGGCTGGGCGCCACCCATGCCGCAGCCGAGGCACAGGCGCTGGCCGACAAGCTCGACGCGCTTTTGGCGACCTCACTGCCCGCACGCGGTCTCTTTGCCGATGACCCGTTCAGCATCGGCATCGCCGGAGGTTTTTCCACCGACCTGGGCCGCGCCCTGCTGGCCGAGACCGATGTAGTCATCGCCGCCGGATGCCGACTGGCGCAGCACAATACCGACGCGGGCAAGCTGTTCGCGCAGGCGCATGTGATCCAGATCGACACCGACCCGCGCGCGCTATCGCAAGGCCGGATCGCCACCGACAGCCATATCCGCGCCGATGCGGCGTTGGGCCTTGCCGCCTTGGCGCGAGCCGTCCTCGAAAAGCCCCGCGACTGGCGCAGCGATGCACTTACCCACCGCATCGCCACCACGCCTTACGACGCAACGCCCCGCGCGCCCGAGGACGGGTTGCACGACCCGCGCGATGTCGTCGCCGCCCTCGACGCCGCCCTGCCCGCCGACTGCGAACTGGTCAACTCGTCGGGCCATTGCTCGTACTATTTTGCGCAAATGCCGCGCCGCCCCTTCGCCCGCTTCCTGACGATCCGCGAGTTCGGCGCCATCGGCAACGGCCTTGCCTTCGCGATGGGCGTTGCAACCGCGCGGCCAGACGTACTGACGGTTCTCTTCGACGGTGATGGCAGCCTCTTGATGCATATTCAGGAGCTGGAGACGATGCGTCGCCACGACATGAACATCCTGATCTGCGCGCTGAATGACGGCGCCTATGGATCGGAAATTCACAAGCTGCGCGCCGAGGGCTTGAGCGATGCGGGCGCAGTCTTCGGCCGCCCGGATTTCGCCGGCATCGGGCGCGGCTTCGGCATCTGCGGCCAGCGCATCGACGATCTGACCGACCTGCCGTCCCTCATCGCAAACATCAACGGTCCGACAATCTGGGATTTCCACATCTCCGACCGCATCGCCTCGCCGGTGATGCAACGGGCGCATCCGCCGAAAGGGCCACACTGATGCGGGTTCACATCCTCGACGACTGGTTCGACACGCTGCGCGGCCTGCCCTCGTTCGGGCGCCTCGATGGCGATGACGTGAAGGTCTGGACCGACCACGAAACCGACCCCGCGCGCCTTGCCGCCCGGATGCAGGACGCCGGGGCGCTGGTGCTGTTCCGTGAACGCACGCCGGTCACCGAGGCGCTCTTGAAAGGCATGCCCAACCTCAAACTGATCAGCCAGCGCAGCGTCTATCCGCATGTCGATGTCGACGCCTGCACCCGGCACGGCGTGCTGCTCTGCTCCAACATGCATGCCGACGGCCATTCCGTCGCGGCGGCGGAACTGACCTGGGGCCTGATCCTGGCCTCGGCGCGCCAGCTGATCGCCCAAAACGCCTCGCTGAAGGCAGGCACCTGGCAGATGGGCGTCGGTCAGACGCTGGCGGGCCGCACGCTGGGTCTTTACGGCTATGGCCGGATCGCGCGGGCGGTGGCGGACTATGCCAGGGCGTTCGGGATGAACGTCGTCTGGTGGGCCTCGGACGCGGGCCGCGCGCGGGCCAAGGCCAACGGTGCGACCGTCGCCGACAGCCGCGCCGCGTTCTTCGCCGACGCCGATTTCATCAGCCTGCACGTCCGTCTGAAGCCCGATACGCGCGGCATCATCACCGGCGA
>JBBKVJ010000158.1:0-5853 GCA_037968375.1 Paracoccaceae bacterium
CACTCTACATTTCACCGCTCAAAGCCCTCGCCGCAGACATCCGTCGTAACCTGACGCGCCCGGTCACCGAGATGGGCCTGCCGATCCGCATCGAGGATCGCACCGGCGACACCAGTCAAGGTCAGCGCCGCCGTCAACGCGCCGATCCGCCGCACATCCTGCTGACGACGCCGGAAAGTCTGGCGTTGCTATTGTCCTACGAAGACGCCGGGCGCACCTTTGGCGGCCTGCAGCGCGTTATCGTCGACGAAATCCATGCGCTGGCCGAATCGAAGCGCGGCGACCAGCTGATGCTGGGTCTCTCCCGCTTGGCGACGCTCGCCCCCGGCCTGCGCCGAGTTGGACTTTCGGCCACAGTGGAAGACCCCGTCGCCATTGGCCGGTTCCTGTCGCGTCACCCCGACCCCTGCACAGTTCTGACCGCCGATCCCGGGCCTGACCCCGATATCCGCATGCTGGAAACCGAAGCGCCGCCCCCCTGGGCCGGCGGTGGTGGCCGCTATGCGATCCCGGTGGTTCTGGATCAGGTCCGCGCCCACAAGACCACGCTGATCTTCCACAATACCCGCGCACAGGCCGAACTGTTCTTCCGCGACCTTTGGCTGGCCAATGACGACAGCCTGCCAATCGCGATCCACCACGGCAGCCTGGCGCGTGAGCAGCGCGTCCGCGTCGAGGCTGCGATGGTGGCGGGCACCCTGCGCGCCGTGGTCTGCACCGGCACGCTGGATCTTGGCATCGACTGGGGCGATGTCGATCTGGTGATCCAGGTTGGCGCGGCGAAGAATGTGAAGCGCCTTGTGCAGCGAATCGGACGCGCAAATCACCGCTACAACGCCCCGTCAAAGGCGCTGCTGGTGCCCGCCAACCGCTTCGAAGTGGTCGAATGCGTGGCAGCGCTTGAGGCCGCCCGGGCGCATGACCTAGATGGCGATCCGCGCGGACCGGGGCCCAAGGACGTACTGATCCAGCATATCCTCGCCCGCGCCGCCGCTGGCCCTTTCGCAGCTGAAGAGCTTTTCGCCGAGGTCCGTAGCGCGCAGCCCTATGCCGCCCTCACACGCGCCGAATTCGATGCCTGTCTCGATTTCGCGGCGACCGGCGGCTATGCGCTCAAGGCCTATGACCGCTATCAGCGACTACTCGAAAAGGACGGGCTCTGGCAATTACGCGACCCACGCGCCGCGCGGCGGATCCGGATGAACCTGGGCACCATCGTCAGCACCGAAACGCTGAAGGTGCGGCTGCGCGGCCGCGGCGGCACGCCTTTGGGCGAAATCGAGGAAAGCTTTGCCGCCACCCTGACCCCGGGAGACACCTTTTTGATCGGTGGCGAGGTCGTGCGCTACGTATCCTTGCGCGAGATGACCGTCGAGGTCAGCCGCGAGCGTGGCGGCGCGCCCAAGATCGCCGCCTTCATGGGCACGAAATTCGCCACCTCGACGCAGTTGTCCGCCCGCATCCTCAGGATGTTCCGGCAGGACAGTTGGCCCGAACTTCCCGGCCACACCTCGCGCTGGCTACAGCAGCAGCGCGAGATGTCCAGACTGCCCGAGGCCGACCGCCTGCTGGTCGAGACCTTTCCGCACGACGGGCGCCAGTTTCTGGCCGCCTACGGCTTTGCCGGGCGTAATGCCCAGCAGACCCTGGGCCTGCTTCTGACCCGGCGGATGGAAGAGCGTGACCTGCACCCGATCGGCTTTGTCGCCACCGATTACGCCACGCTGATCTGGGGTCTTGATCGGGTTGACGACCCCGCGCCCCTGTTCGACGCGCGCGATTTGCGCGACGGGATGGAGACCTGGCTGGCCGGCAATGCGGTGATGAAACGCACATTTCGCAACGCGGCGATCATCGCAGGCCTGATCGACCGCAATCTGCCTGGCGGTCGCAAGTCCGGGCGGCAGGCGACGTTTTCCTCGGACATCCTCTACGACACGCTGCGGCGCTATGACCCCGGCCATATCCTGTTGCAGATCACCCGCGAGGAGGCATTGAAAGGCCTCGTCGATTTCGGCCGAATCGAAGAGATGCTGGCCCGGATCGAAGGCAGGATCGACAATATCGACCTGCCCCGCGTCTCGCCGCTGGCAGCGCCGATGATGCTCGAGATGGGCCGCGTTCCGGTCAAGGGCGCGGGCGAGCAGCGGCTGATCGAAAGCGCGGCAGAGGCGTTGATGGCGGCGGCGGGACTGACCTGAGGGGTTGCGCGTGCTGGTTGTCGTGGAGCCTCCGGCGGATATATATGAGCCAAAATGAACGGCGTGGTCTTGCAAGATCATTGGCGTCATGGCACCGAACGAAGCATGAACGGGTACGATCTCAACTTTCATGGGCAGGCGCTGACCGCGCTGCCCTCGGGTGCGCTCTGGTGGCCCGCCCGGCGGCTTTTGACCGTCTCCGACCTGCACCTGGGCAAATCGGATCGCGCCGCCCGCCGACTGGGCACCCTGCTGCCGCCCTACGAGACCGAAGATACCCTGACCCGGCTTGACGCCGAGATCGCTGCCCTTTCCCCCACGACGGTCCTCTGCCTTGGCGACAGTTTCGATGATGCCGAAGCGGCCCGGCACCTTGACGAGCGTCACGCGCTCTGGCTTTCCCGGTTGATGGCCGGGCGACGCTGGCTTTGGGTCGAGGGCAATCACGATCCGGGGCCACTGGGCCTTGGCGGCAGCCATCTGGCCAGCCACCGCGAAGACGGGCTGAACTTTCGGCATATAGCCGACCCCTCTGCAACCGGCGAGGTGTCGGGTCACTATCACCCCAAGGCGCGGGTCGGCGGCCGGTTCCGACCATGCTTTTTGATCGACCGCACCCGGATCGTGATGCCGTCCTACGGCACCTATACCGGCGGTCTGGATTGCAAGAGTGCGCCGCTCAGCGGGCTGATGTCCGCCGATGCACTGGCGTTATTGCTTGGCCCCCGGATCACCGCTGCGCCGATGCCGCGCGCAGGCGTGACCTTGCCCTGACGCCTGCTGACGCGCGGATGCACGAAAGCGGCCTAAAGCGTCCTGCGGTCCTTCGGGATTGCTGTGCACCGGGCTTTATTCCGCTGTCAGACGGTCAGCCCTTCCGGCTCGGGCAGGCCATTGGCGCGGCAGCAGGCCGTCACCGTATTGGCCAAAAGGCAGGCGATGGTCATCGGCCCTACCCCACCAGGCACCGGCGTAATCGCCCCGGCAACGTCCACGGCGCTGGCAAACTCGACATCGCCGACCAGCTTTTTCTTGCCGTCCCGCTCGATCCGGTTGATGCCGACGTCGATCACCGTGGCGCCAGGCTTGACGAAATCGCCGGTGATCATCTCGGGCCGTCCGACGGCTGCCACCAGAATATCCGCGCCTCTGCACACCGCCGCCAGATTTCTGGTCCGCGAATGCGCAATCGTCACCGTGCAGCTGTCGCCCAGCAAAAGCTGTGCCATCGGTTTGCCGACAATGTTTGACCGCCCGACGATGACCGCGTTCATTCCCGAGAGTTTGCCGTGATGTTCGCGCAGCATCATCAGGCACCCAAGCGGCGTACAAGGCACCATTGATTTCTGACCCGTCCCCAATAGTCCGACGTTCGAAATGTGAAAGCCGTCGACATCCTTCGACGGGTCGATCGCGTTGATGACAAGGTCAGAATCAAGATGATCCGGCAGCGGCAACTGCACCAGAATGCCATGCACTGTGAGGTCAGCGTTCAGCTTGGCGATCAACGCCAGAAGATCGGCCTCCGAGGTCTCGGGAACGAGCTTATGTTCGAAAGAGGCCATTCCAACCTCTTTTGTCTGAATACCCTTGTTCTTCACATAGACTGCACTTGCCGGATCCTCGCCGACCAGCACCACTGCCAGCCCCGGCGTGACGCTGTGGCCTTTCAGCCGCGTGACATGCTCGGCCACCCGACCCCGCACTTTTGCCGCAAAGGCCTTTCCGTCGATAATTGTGGCTGTCATGTCCTGTCCCTGTTCCCGCTTCTTCAAAAGGCCTGATGGTGCAGTCCTAGCTGTCGCATCCCAAGACACAACCCACTTTCGTCAGCAAGAAAACAATCGTATCCGCCGACAGTCGCATCGCTGGCACGGAAATGGCGACGTAGCGTCACGAGGGTCGCAGGGAACCGTATCGGCCCGCCGGAGTTGATGCTGCGAAACCAATGGAGAACACCATGAACGCCCCGATGATCCTGATCAACGCCAGCTTCGCCCTCGGCCTCGCTCTGGGCGTCGCTGTTCTCACCCTCGTCTGACACTTACGGCGCCCAGGCACGCTGCGCGGGAACGTGCAGGGTGATCTGGTCGCCGAGCAACCACTCTCCCTCACATTCGACCCAAGCCGTGACCCCCCGCAAACTTTTTGCCGCTGATTTGAATAGCCCGCCCCTGCCCGGCAAATCCTTTTCGATTTCCCTGGCCGGCAACTGACAGGGCCGGTTTTCCATATCCACAACCACCGTTGCTCCGTTCCCGCTTTGCAGTCGCGCAGAGGGCGGCAGATGCGTGAAATCGGGTAGCCCCGAGATTACCGCCGTCGCCCCCAGAAGTGCCGGATCAAGCGTCTCCAGCCCCATCTTCCCTGCGATCAGCGTGATCTCCTCGGCCGACAGGATCGACAGCTGGCGCACATTCCTGATCTCGGTCCCCTTGCGATATTGCGCCACTACCCGCGAACACGAGGGTCGCGTCAGCCCACCATGCGCCTCGCCCTCGGGTCCGGCAAAACCCAGCATCAGCGATGTGGCGCGCGCCGCCCTCAGACCAACCCCTCGGTCGGCGACCCTACCCAGCCAGGTCAGCGTTCCGATGTAGTCGGTGGCGATCAAGGCAGGCATCGGGCATCTCCATAAAAGGGTGCGGCGGCGACTGTGCACCGGTCGCCGCCGCAGCTTAAGCCGTCGCGCGGGTCGCCGAAAAGCCAACCCCCGAAACCTGCTGCAGGTACCGGGGGTCAATCACCTCAACGTCAAGGCCGCTCAGGTCGTCGGTTCAGGCTCGGGCAACTCGCCGCCCTTGTCCTTTTTCAGACGCTTGGTCTTCGGGATCGAGGCCACCGAGGGCGCATTGCCCGGCGGTGGGGCGGCATCGGTATCGTCGTCGCGGCCCAGGGGTTCGCCGTTGATGACCCGCATGATCTCGGGCCCGGTCAGCGTTTCGTATTCCAGCAACCCCTGCGCCAGCCGGTGCAGATCGTCCGACTTTTCGGTCAGGATCGCCTTGGCACGCTCAAAACCCTCGTCGATGATCTTGCGAACCTCGTCATCGATACGCATCTGGGTCTCCGGCGCATGCGAGACCCCACCGGAATAGGCGCCCAGCGGCGACTCGCGCTCGTTGGCGTAATCGACATTACCCAGCGTCTCGGAAAATCCGAACTGCGTCACCATCGCCCGGGCGATCCGGCTGACCTGCTGGATGTCCGACATTGCGCCCGAGGTCACGTTCTCCTTGCCAAAGATCAGCTCTTCGGCGACCTTACCGCCCATCGCCATCGCGATCTTCGACTTGTACTTGGTCAAGGTCACGCTCAGCTGATCGCGTTCCGGCAGCGACAACACCAGACCCAGCGCGCGACCGCGCGGAATGATCGTCGCCTTGTGGATCGGATCGTGCTGCGGCACGTTCAGACCGACGATGGCATGGCCCGCCTCGTGATAGGCGGTCAGTTTCGTCTCGTCCTCGTTCAGCAGCATGCTGCGCCGCTCGGCACCCATCATGACCTTGTCCTTGGCGTTCTCGAAATCCTCCATCGTCACGAACCGTCGCCCGATCCGCGCCGGAGAAGCCGGGGCAGCCGCGCGCGATGATGCGCAGATCGACATCCGCCGACATCGGCACCCGCCTGGCGTGCACGGCGAGGATCT
>JBBKVJ010000159.1:0-5873 GCA_037968375.1 Paracoccaceae bacterium
TGACGCATTTCCTAGCTCCTTCGTATTTTGCTTTGTCCGGCAGTCCCTGCGTTGGGGACCACGCTCCTTGGGGCGGAATGCCCGGGGTCCGGAAGGTGCGCAATGAACGCGCACCCTACGGGTAGTGGGTAGGGTGCGCATTCATTGCGCACCTTGGGAAATCAGAACTGGTCTTCGAACTTCTTCGCCAGGTCCTCGATATTCTCCGGCGGCCATTCCTCGACATCCATGCCAAGGTGCAGACCCATGCCCGACAGCACTTCCTTGATCTCGTTCAGCGACTTGCGCCCGAAATTCGGGGTGCGGAGCATTTCTGCCTCGGTCTTCTGGATCAGGTCGCCGATATAGACGATGTTGTCGTTCTTCAGGCAGTTCGCCGAACGCACCGACAACTCCAGCTCGTCGACTTTCTTGAGCAAGAGCGGGTTGAACTCCAGCCCGTCGTCGGCCTCGCCCTTGGTGGCACTTTCCGGCTCTACGAAGGTCACGAAGATCGACAGCTGGTCCTGCAGGATACGCGCGGCATAGGCAACCGCATCGTCGGGCGACAGAGAACCATCGGTTTCGATCTTCATCGTCAGCTTGTCGTAGTCCAGCACCTGGCCCTCGCGGGTCGGCGTGACCTCATAGCTGACCTTCTTGACCGGCGAATAGATCGCGTCGATCGGGATCAAGCCGATGGGGGCATCCTCGGGGCGGTTCTTGTCGGCTGCGACATAGCCTTTGCCGGTCGAAACCGTCAGTTCCATGAACACTTCGGCACCTTCATCAAGGTGGCAGATCACATGCTCGCGGTTCAGGATGTCGATGCCCGCCGAGGTCGAGATATCGCCCGCGGTCACGACCGCCGGACCCTTTGCCGAAATCGACAGCCGCTTGGGCCCATCGATATCCATCCGGATCGCGACGCCCTTGAGGTTGAGGACGATGTCGGTCACGTCCTCGCGCACGCCTGCGACCGAGGAGAACTCGTGCAGCACGTTGTCGATCTGGACAGAGGTGATCGCCGCCCCCTGCAGCGACGACATCAGCACCCGGCGCAGCGCGTTGCCCAGCGTCAGGCCAAAGCCACGCTCAAGCGGCTCGGCAACGACGGTGGCCAGCCGCGCGGGATCGGCACCTTGTTTCACATCCAGCTGCGCTGGCTTGATAAGGTCGGCCCAATTTTTGTGGATCATGCGTGTCGCCTCCATACTTGTCTGCTGCCCATGTCCATAAGCGGCGGACGCCCGAGGTTTCAAAATGACGAACGCCCGGGGCCACGCGGCATTGCCGCAAGGCCCGGACGTGAGAGTAGCTTAGACCCGGCGGCGTTTCGGCGGGCGGCAGCCGTTGTGCGCCATCGGCGTGACGTCACGGATCGAGGTGATGGTAAGGCCAGCGGCAGCCAGAGCGCGCAGTGCCGATTCCCGTCCCGAACCCGGCCCCTGAACTTCGACGTCCAGCGTGCGCATCCCGTGTTCCTGCGCCTTGCGGGCCACATCCTCGGCAGCCATCTGCGCAGCGTAGGGCGTGGATTTGCGGCTGCCCTTGAAACCCATCGTGCCGGCCGACGACCAGGCGATCGCGTTGCCCTGCACATCCGAGATCAGGATCTTGGTGTTGTTGAACGACGAGTTCACATGCGCCACACCGGTGGCGATGTTCTTGCGTTCTTTCTTCTTGGTACGTGTCTTTTCGCGTGCCATGTCCGAACGCCCCCCTATTTCTTCTTGCCGGCAATGGCCTTAGCGGGGCCCTTGCGCGTGCGTGCGTTGGTGTGGGTGCGTTGACCGCGAACCGGCAGGTTGCGGCGATGCCGCAGGCCGCGATACGATCCGAGGTCCATCAGACGCTTGATGTTCATCTGGACTTCACGGCGCAGGTCGCCTTCGACCGTGTAGTTCGCATCGATATGTTCGCGGATCGCCAAAACTTCGGCGTCGTTGAGTTCATTCACCCGGCGGCTGATGTCGACGTTGACGGCTTCGCAAATCTTGCGAGCGACGTCGTTGCCAATGCCGTGGATATAGGTCAGCGCGATCGGAACGCGCTTTGCGGTGGGGATATTAACGCCAGCAATACGTGCCACGTGATGTGGTCCTCTCGTTGCGGTTCCGTCGTGCCAGAACCTTTTTTCACAACTCGGACCCGAGGGCGGATGCCGTCGGGCCGACTATCATCTCTTGCGTTCCGGAGTGTTGGATTCCCAAAGAAAACAAGATGATTCCCGTGCGGGACGGTGTGATCTATGGGTATTTGACCGGCGCGTCAAGGCCGGGAATTCAGACTTTGTCAAGAACTTTGGCGATGGCGGTCGAAACCGTGCCGATATCGGCCAGCCCGTCAACGACTGCCAGCTTGCCCTTGGCGTAGTAATAGCCGATCAGCGGCGAAGTATCGCGGTAGTAGGCCAGCATGCGGGTGCGCAGCGCCTCTTCGGTATCGTCGGCGCGGCGCTTGAGGTCGGTCGAGCCGCAGTTGTCGCAGATTCCGGGCTTGGCGGTGGGCTTGGTTGTGTCGTGATAGACCTCGCCACAGTTGCCGCAGGTGAAACGCCCGGTGATCCGCGCCACCAGAGCGTTGTCGTCGACCCGCATCTCGATCACGCTGTCAAGCTTCTGACCCAGCTTGCCCAGCAGGTCGCCCAGAGCATCGGCCTGGGCCAGCGTCCGGGGGAAGCCGTCAAAGATGAACCCCGCACCGGTGCTGTCGGACAGGCGTTCCTCGATCAGGCCGATGACGATCTCGTCGGTAACCAGCTCGCCCCGCGCCATCACGTCGGCGACGCGCTTGCCCATCGCTGTGCCCGAATCCCGCGCGTCGCGCAGCATGTCGCCGGTCGATAGCTGGGTCAGCCCGCGATCGTCGGTCAGGATGCGCGCCTGGGTGCCCTTGCCGGCCCCCGGCGGCCCGAGGAGGATCAGATTGATCATCGGCGCGACGGCGCCTTGCGGGTGGTTGGCCGCTTCTTGCCTTTGCCGCGCAGCTGCGAGCGTTCGATCAGACCTTCGTACTGATGCGCCAGAAGATGCGACTGCACCTGCTGGATCGTGTCCATCGTCACCGAGACCACGATCAGCACCGATGTGCCGCCGAAGTAGAACGGGATCGCTAGTTGCGAGCGCAGGATCTCGGGCAGCAGGCAGACCAGCGCCAGATAGCCCGAGCCAAGTACCAGAATGCGGGTGACCACGTAGTCGAGATATTCCTCGGTCCGCTTGCCGGGGCGGATGCCGGGCACAAAGCCGCCCTGGTTCTTAAGGTTGTCCGCCACCTCATCGGTCTTGAAGGCCACGTTGGTGGTGTAGAAATAGGTGAAGAACACGATCATCGCCGTGAAGAACAGCAGGTTCAGCGGCTGGCCGGGGCCGAAATAGGCCAGGATCGTCGCCATCACCGGGCCGGTCTGGGCGCCCGAGAATGTGCTGATCGTGGTCGGCAGCAAAAGCAGCGACGAGGCAAAGATCGCCGGAATCACGCCCGCCGGGTTGACCTTGACCGGCAGGTGCGAGGACCCACCGTCGTAGACCTTCATGCCAACCTGGCGGCGCGGATACTGGATGTTGATCTTGCGCAGCGCCCGTTCCATGAACACCACAAAGCCGATGGTCGCGACCACCAGCACGATCATGCCCACAATCACGGCGGGCGAGATCGTACCCTGACGGCCCTGAGCAAAGAACTGCGCCAGGGCGGCGGGCAATTCGGCGACAATGCCGACGAAGATGATCAGCGAGATGCCGTTGCCGACGCCGCGGGCGGTGATCTGCTCGCCCAGCCACATCAGGAACATTGTGCCGCCGACCAGCGTGATGACGCAGGCGGCGCGGAAGAACATGCCCGGATCATGGGCGAGGCCACCGGCCTCAAGGCTGACGGACAGGCCCCAGGCCTGGAACGTCGCCAGGAACACGGTGCCGTAGCGGGTGTACTGGTTGATCTTCTTGCGGCCCTGCTCGCCCTCTTTCTTGAGGCTCTGCAGTGCCGGCACCATCGAGGCCATCAGCTGGATAATGATCGAGGCCGAGATGTAGGGCATGATGCCCAGCGCAAAGATGCCCATCCGGCCGATGGCGCCGCCGGTGAACATGTTCAGGATGCCGCCCAGGCCACCCGAGGCCTGCTCGACGAATTCCCGTAGCGCGGTACCGTCGATCCCCGGCACCGGGATATAAGTGCCCAACCGGTAGACGATGAGAAGCCCGAGGGTGAAAAGGATGCGGCTGCGCAGCTCGGTGGCCTTGCCGAAGGCCCCCCAGCTGATGTTTGCCGCCATTTGCTCTGCCGCAGATGCCATGATGCCCCGTCTTGTTAAGCGGTCGCTTTATGCGTGGCGCCGCCAAACCGTTTTCCGGTCGGCGGCGCGGAAACTCAAAGTTATGTAGGCGCGCGATTGCCCGCCCACAAGCTTTATTCGGCTGCCGCCTCGGCCTTTGCCGGGGTCGTGACCGAAAGCGAGCCGCCCGCCTTCTCAACCGCCGCAATGGCGGATTTCGAGGCGCCGGTGACGGAGATCTTCAGTTTTGCGGTGATCTCGCCCTTGGCGAGCACTCGGACGCCGTCAAGCTTGCGGCGCACCAGGCCCGAGGCAATCAGAGCGTCCTCGGTGATCTCGGCCTTGGCATCAAGCTTTTTCGCATCGACGAATTTCTGGATCAGGCCCAGGTTCACGACCGCAAATTTCTTCTGGTTCGGCTTGTTGAAGCCACGCTTGGGCAGACGCTGGTACAGCGGCATCTGGCCGCCCTCATAGGCGTTGATCGCGACACCCGAGCGTGACTTCTGGCCCTTGATGCCGCGTCCGCCGGTCTTGCCCTTGCCCGAACCCGGGCCGCGGCCGACGCGCATCCGCTTTTTGGTGGCGCCTTCGTTGTCGTGAAGTTCGTTCAGTTTCATGTCGCTTCTCCTTGCCGGATGCGGCCCCCAGCGACGGGAGCGGCCGACCACGGCGTGTGGGTTGATCTGGACCCTCGGGAGGGCCACCGGGGGCGTATAGAGTGTGACGGGGGTTCGTGCAAGCGGGACGATGGGTCCGAGGGGTGTCCACGTGTAGACGCCTGGGGCACGTAAAGAAAATCAAAGGGTTACAGAAATCTGATCAGGAGTTGTTAACCTTTGCGGGCACTTTTCAGGGATGCGCGCCGTGTCATGGGGGGGGATGACAGCTATCGGGACGAAACCGCCGTTCGTGAGCGCCCATCCAACGTCCGCTTACGGCAATCGCTGGTTCAAAATACGGACAGATCAAACAATCATGTTCTTGATTTCGACTGGTTCTGCCCTTCAAAGGTGCTATGGTAAATTTACGTTTCGGCATCCATCCGCGACGAGCGGGACAAAAATGCTATGAACGACCACTCTTCGATGGCATTGACGACAATGAATCCGTCCGAGATTGTCGCAACTTTGCGCGAGGGCCTACTTGTCCTTACCGAAGACCTAAAGGTCGAATTCGTCAGCGACAGATTTTTGAAGATGTTTGAGGTCGGTCGTGGGGACAGTGTGGGCCGCGCCGTTTCCGAACTGGGTGACGGCCAGTGGAACATTCCTGCATTGCTGGATCCATTGAAAGCGATTCTCGTACGGGACATGACACTCGAAGATGTTGAAATTGAACACCATTTTGATAGTATCGGACGCAAGGTGATGCGACTGAATGCGCGCAAGACCGTCGCGGAGGGCGACAGTTCAAAGCGGATACTGCTGGCGATAGACGATGTGACCGAAGCGGCGGATCACGCCCGGGATCTCGGTCTGCAGCGGCAGGTGGCCGAAGGCATCGTCGACACATTGCGCGAACCACTCCTCGTTCTGGACGGTGACCTCCAGATCATCGCGGCGAGCCGTGCGTTCTATCTGAAATTCAAGGTGGATGCGGAACAGGCGATCGG
>JBBKVJ010000160.1:0-4826 GCA_037968375.1 Paracoccaceae bacterium
CTTTTAATCAGTAGGTCTCGGGTTCGGATCCCGACCGGCTCACCACTCCCCAAAAACAAATCGAATACTTATACAGAACACCCTGTGCGCCTCGGTTTTCAGGTAAGCGCTAGGTAAGCTTTGCGCAAATTCCCTTTGCGCTTTCTCGCGGGCGACAACATGCTGCAATTACATGCATTCCGCACAAGGAAATCCGCAATGTATCGGCTGGTCCTCTCCCTCTGCGCTGCTCTTGTCCTGCCCTCCACCGCCACCCCAGAATCACCGGCGAACCGTGGCGATACCCTGGTCTCGCTCAGCAGCCGCGTTTTCGACCTGGGCGAGCACTCGCCAATTCTGGACCGGCAGCTCGAAGACGATTTTGTCTCCCTGTCCGATGTGCGTTGGATATACGCCCTGACACAGGCCGATCCCTATCTGGCGGGCACGGTCATCCATATCAACGATCGTAGTACCGGCAGGGGCGAGCCGGCATGGGCGCCGGACGGCAGGTCTCGTTTCCATCCTGACGACAGCCTGCCGCCGATCTTCGACCTCGACTTTTACGAGGTCGGGTGGCAGGGCGCCGTGGCGGCGCCAGTGCGCGGCAGTATTCTCATGTTTCCCAGACACGATCCGCAGAGTTTCTACGCCAGGTGTGCCTACGACCGTGCGGATGTCGGCCCGAAATTCTGCTCAGTGAATTTCCGCTACGGGCCAGACCGTTATCTCTCGGTCAGGACACGTATTTACCAGGTGACCCTGCCACTGAACGATTTTGCCGAAATCGCGGCCCGGGTGAACGCATTGGTGCGTTGTCTGGACGTGACCGAGGCGGTGCGGGCGGGTGAGGCCAACCCGAGTGCCGACCAACGCACTCCGGCAGATATCGCGGCAGGCGACGACTGCCGACTTGAGCCCGTGAGCTAAAGCAGACCGAATTCAGCCAGGAGGATACACCATCATGGCAACGCCCTGTTGCCTTTCGCAAGCCCCGATTGATGCTATCAATCTGATGTAGCTGAATCCTCCCTCGGGAAATTCTTATGCTGATTGCTACGATACATTGTTCTACGTCGCTCAGCAGCCCGATGCGTTCTGAACTTTGGCTGATGCGAACGTTGTCGCGTGGTTCGGGGCAGCGGCACAGGCAAATCGTGGGATCGGCGGAGCGTCAGATTTCATTCGCTGATATACGGCTGCGCAGATATTCATTCGAACTGGCCAGCATATGTCGGTGGCGCAGATGCAGGAAACCGCCGGGCGATGCACCAGCCCGGTGACAAGGACTTTAGCCCGCCGGGCAGCGGCAGCCCGCGGTTATCTTCTGCCCTCCGGTGCGCCAAAGGCGTTGCGTCCTCATCGGCCCCTGAACAGGCTCTGCCAGGTTATCATTCCTGCACCAGACCGGCGCTACAGCTGATCGGCGCTGCTAACCCGCCCGTCAATTACCGGTGACACCGCCGCCTGCACTTGCTACCCAGCGCTGACCCTATCCCGCGCCGGACCATGCCCGCCCATGCAGATCGACCCCACAGCAATCCCCGAGGTGAAGCTGCTCACCCCCCGCCGATTTGGCGACGGGCGCGGCTATTTCGCCGAGACCTACAGCGCGCGGGTGTTGGCCGGGGCCGGGATCGATTGCACCTTCGTGCAGGACAATCATTCGCTGTCGCTGCACGCAGGCACGCTGCGCGGGCTGCATTTCCAGGCGCCGCCACATGCCCAGGCCAAACTGGTGCGCTGTGGGCGCGGACGGCTGTTTGACGTGGCTGTGGATATCCGCGAAGGCTCGCCCAGCTACGGGAAATGGGTGGGGGCGGAACTTTCGGAAGAGAACGGCTGCCAGCTGTTCATCCCCGAGGGCTTTTTGCACGGCTTCGTCAGCCGCGAACCGGATACCGAAGTGGTCTACAAATGCTCGGCCTATTACGCGCCCGAGGCGGACGGTGCGGTGCGCTATGACGACCCTGAGATCGGCATCGACTGGGGCCTGACCGGCGCGCCGGCCCTGTCGCCAAAGGATGCCGACGCCCCGTTGCTGACCGACCTTGCCAATCCGTTTCGCTGGACGGGTGCGACATGAAGCTGCTCGTCACCGGCGGCATGGGGTTCATCGGCTCGGCGGTGGTGCGGCAGGCCATCGCCCGGGGCCACGATGTGGTCAACCTTGATGCGCTGACCTATGCCGCCTGCACCGCGAACGTCGCCGGGATCGAAGACAACCCGCGCTATGTCTTCGAGCATGCCGACATCCGCGACCGCACAGCGCTTGGCCGCATCTTCGCTGCGCATCGCCCCGACGCGGTCATGCATCTGGCCGCCGAAAGCCATGTCGACCGGTCGATCGACGGCCCCGCCGCCTTTGTCGAAACCAACGTCCTGGGCACGTTCAACATGCTGGACGCCGCGCGCGACTACTGGGCAGGCGCGGGCAGGCCGGACAGCTTTCGCTTTCACCACATCTCGACCGACGAGGTTTTCGGCTCGCTTGGCCCCAAGGGCAAGTTCGACGAGGCCAGCCCCTATGCGCCGAACAGCCCCTATTCCGCCACCAAGGCAGGCGCCGATCATCTGGTCCGCGCCTGGGCCGAAACCTACGGGTTGCCCACCCTGCTGACGAATTGTTCCAACAACTACGGCCCCTATCATTTCCCCGAAAAGCTGATCCCGGTGGCGATCCTGAATGGCCTCGCCGGGCGGCCGATCCCGGTCTATGGGCAGGGCGAGAACGTCCGCGACTGGCTTTATGTCGAAGACCACGCGCAGGCCCTGCTTGACGTCGTGCAGAACGCCAAGGCAGGTGCCAGCTATGCCATCGGCGGCCAGGCCGAGGCGCGCAATATAGATCTGGTGCGGATGATCTGCGCGATCCTCGACCGCAAACGCCCCGACGCCGCCCCGCATGACCACCTGATCCGCTTTGTGGCCGACCGCCCCGGCCATGACGCCCGTTATGCCATCGACCCCGCCCGGATCCGCGCCGATCTTGGCTGGCGGCCGTCGGTGACACTGGCCGAAGGGCTGGAACGCACCGTCGACTGGTATCTGGCGAACGAGGGCTGGTGGCGCGCGCTGCAATCGCGCCCCGGTGTCGGGCAACGGCTGGGGGTGTCGCCATGAAGGTGTTCGTCTTCGGCACCACCGGCCAGATCGCCCGCGAACTGCTGCGCCGGGCGCCCAAGGGCTGGCTGGTCGCCGCCGCCGCCCGCGGTGCGGTCGATCTGACCCATCCCGGCACCTGCGCACGGTTGATCTCCGAGATCGAGACCGATGTGGTGATCAACGCCGCCGCCTTTACCGCCGTCGACCGCGCCGAGACGGACGAGGCCCTGGCCCACAAGGTCAACGCCGAGGCCCCCGGTGCGATGGCCCAGGCGGCGGCAGCGCGGGGCCTGCCGTTCCTGCATCTGTCGACCGATTACGTGTTCGACGGCAGTGGCACCGAGCCGTGGAAACCCGCCGACACACCCGCGCCGCTGTCGGCCTACGGGCGCACCAAACTGGCGGGAGAAGACGCCGTCCGCGCGGCAGGTGGCCCGCATGCGATCCTGCGCACCTCGTGGGTATTCTCGGCACATGGCACGAATTTCGTGAAAACCGTGCTGCGTCTCTCGGAAACCCGCGACAGCATCCCCGTCGTCGCCGACCAGACTGGCGGGCCTACGCCTGCTGCCGCCATCGCCGATGCGCTTTTTGCCATCGCGCGCAGCCTTTCCGCCGACCCGGCCCGTTCTGGCACCCACCATTTCACCGGCGCCCCCGACACCACCTGGGCCGATTTCGCGCGCGAGATCTTCGCGCAGTCGGGCCGCACAACCGAGGTCGAGGATGTCCCCACCGCTTCCTACCCGACCCCCGCCCGGCGGCCTCTAAACTCGCGCCTCGACTGCGCGTCCCTTGCCGGTTTCGGCCTGACCCGCCCGGACTGGAAGCGCCACCTGTCCCACGTCCTGACCGAGCTTGGAGCCACCCCATGAGCACCCGCAAAGGCATCATCCTGGCCGGCGGAACCGGTTCCCGGCTTTGGCCGATCACGATGGGCGTCTCGAAACAGCTTCTGCCGGTCTACGATAAGCCGATGATCTACTACCCGCTGTCGGCCCTGATGCTGGCCGGTATCCGCGACATCGCGGTGATCACCACGCCCGAGGACCAGCCGCAATTCCAGCGCCTGATGGGCGATGGCGCGCAATGGGGCGTGCACCTGACCTGGATCACCCAGCCCGCGCCCGAGGGTCTGGCCCAGGCCTATCTCCTGGCCGAGGATCACCTTGCCGGTGCGCCGTCGGCGATGGTCCTTGGCGACAATGTCTTTTTCGGCCACGGCCTGCCCGAGATGCTGGCCGAGGCCAACGCGCAGACCACCGGCGGCACCGTCTTTGGCTACCGGGTCGCCGATCCCGAACGCTACGGCGTGGTCGATTTCGACGATCAGGGCCGGGTCCGCGCGATCGTCGAGAAACCCACCCGTCCGCCCTCGAACTACGCCATCACCGGGCTCTACTTCCTCGACGGCACAGCCCCCGACCGCGCCCGCACCCTCAGCCCCTCCCACCGGGGCGAGTTGGAGATCACAGCGCTGCTGCAAAGCTACCTCACCGACGGCAGCCTGACGGTCAAGACGATGGGCCGCGGCTTTGCCTGGCTCGACACCGGCACGCACGGCAGCCTGCTGGACGCGTCGAACTTTGTCCGCACGCTGCAAGACCGACAGGGGATGCAGGTCGGCGCCCCGGAAGAGATCGCCTTTGCCCACGGCTGGATCACGCGGTCCGAGCTTGAGGCACGGGCAGAGCTGTTCGGCAAGACGGCCTATGGCGCGTATCTGCGTGGACTGCTTTAGC
>JBBKVJ010000161.1:0-15414 GCA_037968375.1 Paracoccaceae bacterium
ATCCCAGTTTCCCGGCTGACGGTGGAAAACACGCCTTTTGCCTCCATCGTCCCGGCCCGTGCGGCAAACAGGGTCAGCGCACCGCCCATGAAAAAGCCGAGGATCATCAGGATGAACACGCCGCGCTCGGGGTCGTTGGCAAAGGCGTGCACCGAAGTCAGCACGCCCGAGCGCACTATGAACGTGCCGATCAGCGAGAAGCCGAAGGCCAGGATCGCCAGAAGGATGGTCCAGGCCTTCAGCGCCTCGCGCTTTTCCACGACGATGGCGGAATGCAGCAGCGCGCCGGCGATCAGCCAGGGCATGAACGACGCATTCTCGACCGGGTCCCAGAACCAGAACCCGCCCCAGCCCAGCTCGTAATAGGCCCACCACGACCCCAGCGCGATGCCGATGGTAAGAAAGATCCACGCCGCCAGCGTCCAGGGCCGCACCCAGCGGCCCCATGCAGCATCGACCCGGCCCTCGATCAGGGCGGCGACGGCGAAGGAGAACGACATCGATAGCCCGACATAGCCGAGGTAGAGAAACGGCGGATGGAAGGCGAGGCCGGGGTCCTGCAACAAGGGGTTCAGGTCCTGCCCGTTGAACGGCGGCGCGGCAAGACGGACAAACGGGTTCGAGGTGAACAGGATGAACGCCAGAAATGCCACGCCGATCGCCGCCTGCACGCTCAGCACACGCGCCTTCAGCGCCGGTGGCAGATTGCCCCCAAACCACGAAGCCGAGGCCCCGAACAGCGCCAAGATCAGCACCCAGAGCAGCATCGAGCCCTCGTGATTGCCCCAGACACCGCTGATTTTATAGAGGAGCGGCTTGGCAGTATGCGAGTTCAGCACCACCAACCGCAGCGAGAAATCCGAGGTGACGAAAGCATAGGTCAGGGCGGCAAACGCAAAGCCGACCAGCAGAAATTGCAGCGTCGCGGCGGGATCGGCCACCGCCATCCAGCCGCGCCAGCCCTTTTGCGCGCCGACCAGCGGCACCACCATTTGCACGGCGGCGACCAGAAAGGCGAGGATCAGGGCGAAATGGCCTAGCTCGATGAACATGGCCGCGAGGATAGACCGGACGCCAGCCGGTTCCAATGGGCTGCGCGCGCAGGTCGCGGTGATGTGACGGGGGGCGCCATTCGTCCAATGGATAAATGGCGCCGCCTTGAAACCGCTCCGGTCCGGCGATCCCAAAGGACATTGCCCGGAAAGCAACACTGTGGCGCAACCGAGGGCCGCGGCTGACCGCGGGCTGCCGCACCAACGGCAAAGGTCAGCGCTTTATGGCCCAGCATCTCCCGACCTCATTCGTCTCACTGACAGCACCGGTGCGGCGGCGCGTGCTGCGCCTTTGTTCCGGGCTGATGCTTTGCCGGGGCGGTTATGCTTGCCGGCCTGGCACCTACCCGCCCGCCGGTGCCCGCCACTCGGCAAGTGCTGGATTATCACCGGCCGTGGCGCCTGCGGGCGTCTGGGGTGCGATTGCGATCACCGGTAGTTCCCGCTCGGTCTTGGTGCGAAAGTAATGCGCCTCGCGCGCGCCGAAATAGAAGCTGACGATGGCGCCCAAAAGCCACCAGAGCGGTTCCGGCACATAGGCCAGACCGACCATCCGCTGCGCGAAACTGGCCGGGTCGATCATCGCATAAATGAACAGAGCCAGGGTGCCGAGCGCCAGCATCGGCCGCGGCATCCGGTTCAACCCGTTAACAAATCGGTCGAAAAATCCCGCTCGAGCGTATTTGAACTCTTCGCCATGCTCATCCAGCGCGGCCATATAGGCCTCTTGGCTCAGTTCCATCCGCCGCGTCGCGTTGGGGATGAAAACCTCGGCCACGCTGGTCGCAGCCGAGGCCAGCGCCGTGGTCGCGGCGGGACCTCCGATCAGGCGTGCGATCAGACCCATTTTGTCACCCGCGCCCGGTGTTCCGCCTCGCTGAAGTGATAACGTTTGGCGATGAATTCCTCGGCCCGCAGGATCCACCCGCCCTTGCCGCCATCGCGCCTGCGGGCGTATTTGCGGCTGGCGGGGCGCGCATCGGCCAGCGCGTAGTAATAGCCGCGCCGGGCGATTCCATAGGCATCGGCTATATGGTCGGGTGCGGCGTTGGAGGCGCGCTTGGCTGCGGCCAGCGTCTTCGGCCCAAGCGCTCCGTCAACCTCAAGAACCTCACCCATCTCATTGAGAAGGCGCTGCAATACCCGAACTGCATTGCCGCCCGCGTTGACATACATGTCGAACACCGTCGCCTGCAGCGGTTCCGGCAGCGATGCCAGGCCCGGACGGTGAAAATAGTGCTCGACATAGATGTCGCGGGCATTCTCGCGGGTCAGGCGGCGGACATCGGCCTCGGTGACGCGCTTGTCGCCGGTCAGGTCTAGACCGAGACGCCGCATCGTGCCCAGCGTCACGCCGTATTTCGTGGCCCCGCCCGGATCATCGGGGTCATTAACATAACCGCCCTCGCGGGCGATGATTTCGGTTGCGATGTCGGCGACGGATTTCATGTGGCGATCCCCTGGGAAAATCCGGGGACCATTCGTCAAAACGGTTGATGGGGCCGAAACAGAGCGCGCGCTACCCGCCGGCCTGCCCTTCGGGATCGACGTAAACGCCCTGTTCCTTCAGCGCGTCGATGACCTCTTTCGGCATGTAGCTTTCATCGTGTTTGGCAAGGATTTCCGTGGCTTGAAAGACGCCGTCAATCAGCCTCCCGGTGCCAACCATGCCCTCGCCCTCGCCAAAAAGATCAGGCAGCACGCCGGTAAAGCTGACCGGCACAGTCGCGGCGGTATCGGTCACGCGAAAGGTGATCGTCTCGCCCTGTCCGCGCACCAGGCTGCCGTCCTCGACCAGACCGCCGATCCGAAATGTCTCGGCCGGGCCGGGAGGTTCGGCGATCACCTGGCTGGGCGAGCGGAAAAAGTTGATCCCGTCGCGCATCGCATAGCCGATCAGCCCGGTCGCCACGACCAGCGCGATCGCAGCCAAGGCGATCACCTGTATGCGGCGCTGTTTCTTCAGGCTTTTCATGCGCGTCTTCCCAATTTTGCCGACCGTCCTGATCTAGGTACCAGGGATCAAAGTTACAAACCTCCGGCGTGGCGGCACTACCCTTCCGGAAATGCCGCCTCGAACGGCACCGCGCGCTTGAGGAACTGTGTCGCCTTGGCGCCAACGCGTTTCGGGTCGCCCGTGGTCAGGAATTTCGTCCCCGTCCCCGGCCCCTGCATCTCGGGCCGCCGGGTCAGATAATCGGCCAGGCTTTCAGCCACCAGATTGGCTTGGCTATAGACCTCAACCCCGGGCCCGAGCGCATCGCGGAACACCTCCTCCAGCATTGGATAATGCGTACAGCCGAGGATCGCGGCCTCTGGCTGCGGCATCCGTCGCTGCAGCGCCTCGACATGGCTGCGCACCAGCGCCTCGGCCAGGATCATGTCGCCCTGCTCGATCGCATCGACGACACCGCCGCAGGGCTGCGCCTCGACATCGACGCCGACGGCGCGGAACGCCAGTTCGCGCTGAAAGGCGCGGCTCGACACCGTGGCCGGCGTCGCGAACAGCGCCACATGCTTGACCGCCGCCTCGCGCGGCGCAGAATTATCGCCCCACTGCCGTTCGGTCAGCGCCTCGATCAGCGGCACAAAAACACCCAGCACCCGCTTGTCCTCGGGAACCCAGGTCTCCTGCATCCGCCGCAGTGCTGCCGCCGAGGCGGTGTTGCAGGCCAGGATCACCAGATCGCAGCCCTCGTCCCACAGCCGTTCGACGCCCTTGCAGGTCAAACCGAAAATATCATCGGGGGTGCGCACGCCATAGGGCGTATTGGCGTTGTCGCCGTAATAGACAAAGGGCACCTCCGGCAGCCGCCGCATCAGCGCATCCAGCACGGTCAACCCGCCCAACCCCGAATCGAATACCCCAACCGCCATGTCAGCCACCCTTCGCACCCGGTCAGGCCCGGTATTTCGCCTCGAACTCGTAGCCATAACCGTAAGACCTGAGCGGTCGGGGCGAAAGGTCATAGGTGGCGCGGCGCAGGTAATTCATCAGCGCGCGCGGATCGGCGCTGTGCGCGGCCATCTGTGCAGGGTCGATGGGCTTGCCCACGACGACACGCACCGGTTCGTCAACGCGGGCGCGAAACTCATTTATCAGCAGCGCCAGCCGCAGCGTCTGGTGCAGGTGGCTGGCCAGCTGAAAGAGGCGCGAATTGTGGCCCTCGAAATACACCGGCACCACCGCCGCCGCCGATTTCGCAATCATCTTGGCCGTGAACCCGCGCCAGAAAGGGTCCATCGGCGGACCGAATGGCCGCGCCGAGGTCGATACCGTACCGCCCGGAAAAACCCCGATGGCACCGCCCCGCGCCAGATAGGCAAGCGCTGACTTCCGGGTCTCCAGATTCTGCGCCATCGCCGCCTTGCTGGTCTCGAATGACACCGGCAGCACGATCCGGTTCAGCTCCTCTGCCTTGCGGAACACCGAATTGGCCAAGATTCGGAAATCGCCCCGGACCTGCGACAGTATATGCCCCATCATCAGCCCGTCGAGGATGCCGTAAGGGTGGTTGGCGATCACGATCAGCGGGCCGTCGGCGGGGATGTGGGCCAGACTGCCACCGGCGATCTCAAGGCTCAGCCCGTAGCGCTGGATCATCACGTCCCAGAAATCGCGGCCCGCCGCCACGTCGCGATCATAGCCATCGGCGCGCCGGATCAGGCGCAGCCGCCCTGTCGCGTTCTCGCACACCCGGATGAACGCCCGCCCGCTCCTCGACGCCGCCGACGCGGCATAGCTGATCTCGCGCGCGACCTGATCGTTTCCCATCCGCCACCCTTAGCGTGATTGTGGAAATTCCACGACCGCCTGCGCCCTATTCCGCCGCCCGGCTCATCCCGGCCCCGGCGGCGCGAAACGCCGCCAAAAGCTCTTCGCGCCGTTTTGCCGCGACCTGCGCATTGGCGTCCTTCACAGGTCCGAAGCCCTTGATTTGCAACGGCAGTTCCGCCAGCGCTATCGCCGCATCCGTGGTTTGGGGCGTCACCTTGGCCAGCACCTCGGCCATATCGGCCTCGTACTGCCGGATCAGCGCGCGCTCCATCCGGCGCTCGGCGAAATACCCAAACGGGTCCAGCGGTGTGCCGCGCAGCCATTTCATCGCCGCCAGCGGCCCGTAAAACGCCCCGATCCAGGCCCCGAAGGCGATCTTCGTTGGTCGCCCATCCGGCCCCTTGCGCGCCAGCAGCGGCGGCGCCAGATGATAGCTCAGCTTCAGATCGCCGTCGAACTCGGCCCGCGCCTGCGCGGCCGAGGATTTCAGCAACCGCGCGACCTCGTATTCGTCCTTGTAGGACAACAGCTTGTGATAACCCTTGGCGACCGCCCCCTTCAGCCGGGGTTCGCCGATACCATCGACCAGCTTGCGATAGCGCCGCGCCAGACGCGCCGACTGATAGGCGGTCAGGTGATCGGCCCGGAACGCAATCTGCTCTTCCAGGCCCTTCGGCTTTTCCACCACGACAGGATGCAGCACCTGGGCCGCCTGCAACGGCAGCGCCGCCGCCCAGCGGCCGATCTCGAAGGCGCGCTTGTTGCGCTCGACCGCAGCACCGTTCATCTCGATGGCTTTCTCGATCGCCTCCAGCGACAGCGGCAGCCAGCCCTTCTGCCAGGCAGCACCAAAGACGATCATGTTGGCATAGATCGTGTCGCCCATCAGCGCCTTGGCCAGCGCCGAGGCATCGAATGTCAACAGCCGGTCGCGCAGCCGGGCCTGAAGTGCTATCTCCAGGTCATTGGTCGGAATGCGAAATTCGGTATTGCGGGTAAAATCGCCGGTGATGATTTCATGCGTGTTGACCGCAGCCCCGGTCTTGCCGGTCCGCATCAGGCCCAGCGTCTTGGCGCCCGCAGTTACCACCAGATCGCCGCCGATCACCACATCGGCCTCGCCCGTCGCCACGCGGATGGCAGAAATATCCCCGGGCGCGTTCGCCAGACGGCAATGGATATGCACCGCACCGCCCTTTTGCGCCAGCCCCGCCATCTCCATCATGCCCGCACCCTTGCCGTCCAGCTGTGCCGCCTGCGCCAGGATCGCACCCACGGTCACCACGCCGGTGCCGCCGACGCCGGTGATGACAACGTTATGGGTGCCGTTGATGGTCGGCAGCACGGGCATCGCAAGCGCAGGAATCTCCACCTCGACCGTCGCCGATTTCTTCAGCTTGGCGCCCTCGACCGTCACGAACGACGGGCAAAAGCCCTTGATGCAGGAATAATCCTTGTTGCACGACGACTGGTCGATGGCGCGCTTGCGGCCCAGTTCGGTCTCGACCGGCACGATCGAGACGCAGTTCGACTGCACGCCGCAATCGCCGCAACCTTCGCAGACGTCGGTATTGATGAACACCCGCATGTCCGGGTCGGGGAACTGGCCGCGCTTGCGGCGGCGGCGCTTTTCGGCGGCACAGGTCTGCACATAAACAATCGCCGACACGCCCTTGAAGTCACGGAATTTTTTCTGAACCTCATCCATCTCGGCACGCTCATGCCGGGCGATGCCCTTGGGGAAATCCGACCACTCGGGTTCCTCCTTGGCGTCATAGACCACGGCGATGTTCTGCACCCCCATCGCCTGCACTTCGCGCACGATCCGGTCGGCGGTCAGCCCGCCTTCGTTCTTCTGGCCACCGGTCATCGCCACGGCATCGTTGTAGAGGATCTTGTAGGTAATGTTGGTGCCCGCCGCCAAAGCCGCGCGGATCGCCAGGATGCCTGAGTGGTTGTAGGTGCCATCGCCCAGGTTCTGGAACACATGGCCGGTCTTCGAGAACGGCGCCTCGCCGACCCAGTTCGCCCCCTCGCCACCCATCTGCGTGAAGCCGACCGTGTCGCGGTCCATCCACTGCACCATGTAATGACAGCCGATCCCGGCATAGGCGCGACTGCCCTCGGGCACCTTGGTGGATGAGTTGTGCGGGCAGCCCGAGCAGAAATACGGCAGCCGCGCCGCCAGATCCTTGGCGTTGTCGGCTTTGCGCGCCTGATCAAGCATGTGCAGCCCGGCCTTGATGCGATCCGTCTCACGTCCCTCGTCAATCAGCACCTCGCCAATCTTCTCGGCGATCAGGATCGGGTCCAGCGCATAGCGGGTCGGAAACAGCTCCAGCCGCTGGCCATGCTCCCAGGTGTCGCCCTTGTGCCAGCCATAGACGCGGCGGCCGTCGCGGTCGTCAAAGATTGCCTCCTTGACCTGCACTTCGATCAGCTTGCGCTTTTCCTCGACCACCACGATCAGGTCCAGCCCCGCCGCCCATTCGTGAAAGCTGGTCACATCCAGTGGAAACACCTGACCGATCTTGTAGGTGGTGATCCCCAGCCGCTCGGCCTCGGCCTCATCGATGCCCAGCAGTGACAGCGCATGCACCAGATCCAGCCAGTTCTTGCCCGCCGCGACAAAGCCGATCTTGGCGCCGGGTTGGCCCCAGACCCGTTTGTCGATCTTGTTGGCCCGCGCGAAGGCCTCGGCCGCAAAGCGTTTGTAGTCGATCATCCGGGTTTCCTGCGCCACCGGCGTATCCGCCAGCCGGATATTCAGGCCGCCCGGCGGCATGTCGAATTCCGGTGTCACGAACTGCATCCGGTCCGGTCGGGCATCGACAACCGAGGTGACCTCGACGGTGTCCTTCATCGTCTTCAGGCCGACCCAGACGCCCGCGAACCGCGACAGCGCCCAGCCGTACAGCCCGTAATCCAGAATTTCCTGCACGCCCGCCGGCGAGACCACCGGCATATAGGCATCGACCATCGCCCAGTCCGACTGGTGCAGCGTCGTCGAGGACTCGCCGGTGTGGTCATCGCCCATCGCCATCAGGGCGCCGCCGTGCGGCGACGAGCCTGCCATATTGGCATGCCGCATCACATCGCCCGACCGGTCGACCCCCGGCCCCTTGCCATACCACAGCGCAAAGACGCCGTCGTATTTACCCTCGCCGCGCAGCTCGGCCTGCTGCGACCCCCAAACCGCCGTTGCGGCCAGATCCTCGTTCAGCCCCGGCTGAAACACCACGTCCGCCGCCTGCAATTCAGCCTTGGCGCGCGCCATCTGCAGATCGACCGCACCCAAGGGCGAGCCGCGATAGCCGGTCACATAGCCTGCGGTATTCAGCCCGGCGGCCACATCGCGCGCCTTTTGCATCAGCATCAGCCGCACCAGCGCCTGGGTGCCGTTCAACAGCACCGGACTTTTCGACAGGTCGAACCGGTCTTTCAGCGAGACATCCTGTAGGGTCATCAATGCGCCTCCCAGCAGCCGTGCAGCATAGCATGATTATAGGTCATGCACGCTGACCTACCAAGCCCGATTTTCACAAACCTTTTGTTTGCAACTGCAGCATAACCCCGCGTAGTGTTCGACGTTGTTAGCGGATGACATCATTTACGGTATTGCGCCGATGGACTGGGACAAGCTTAGAATATTTCACGCGGTCGCCGATGCCGGCAGCCTGACCCATGCCGGCGAACAACTCAACCTCAGCCAATCGGCGGTCAGCCGCCAGATCAGATCGCTGGAAGAAAGCCTGAACACCACGCTTTTCCACCGCCACGCGCGGGGACTGATTCTGACCGAACAGGGCGAATTGCTGTTCGACGCCGCCGCGGCGATGGCGAAACGCATCGATACCGCCTCTGCCCGGATCCGCGACAGCGAGGAAGAGGTGTTCGGCGAACTTCGGGTCACCACCACGGTCGCCTTCGGCTCGCTCTGGCTGGCGCCGCGCCTGCCCGCCCTTTATGCCAAATATCCCGACCTGAAGATCGATCTGATCCTGGATGAGCGCGTCCTCGACCTGCCGATGCGCGAGGCCGATGTCGCGATCCGCATGAAGGAACCCAGCCAGGCCGACCTGATCCGCCGCCGCCTGATGAGCGTCAACATGCGGCTTTACGCGACGCCCGAGTATCTGGCGCAGGCCGGCACGCCCGAGACGCTTGAGGAATTGGCCAAGCACCGGCTGATTTGCCAGAACGTCACCTCGGCGCAGGTGTCTGCCGGGGCAACCTTCGTGCGCGAGCTTCTGACCTATGACGTGTCATCAACGCTGACCGTGAATAATTATTTCGGCGTGCTGCAGGCGGTGCTGGCCGGCCTCGGCGTCGGCGTGTTGCCGGACTACGTGATCGAGGATTTCCCCGACATCGTGCGGGTCTTGCCGGACATCGAATCGGGCGAGATTCCGGTGTTTCTGGCCTTCCCGGAAGAGCTGCGTCAGTCAAAACGCATCGCCGCGTTCCGTGATTTCGTCAGCGAAGAGATTTTCGCGCGCCGTCAACGGCAACGGGAAGCGGCTGCAACCAAGGGTTGAATCACCGATGTGAGGCTTGCGCGCAACGCATCGGCCGCAATGCGCAACCTGAAGCAGCTTTTTTCTTGAATCATTCCAGATCTGCTTACTAATTAGACGCATGAGGCATTGGCGGGTTCGCCTGTCGGGCTTCATACCTCCCTGTTGGACTTGGCCGAGCCTAGCTCGGCCATTTTTTTTGGCCGCGCGTATCTTTCGCTCTGACATGTTGCCCGGGCGGCGGTGAAAGTCCTTCCGCCGTATGGCTGACGCTGGATTCCAAACCGACACAGCCGAATTTATGCAATAAATTCAATTTACTAGGCAGATCACACTTTTCGTGATGGAACGAAATGAGGTCCGCCCCGTTGTCTCGGTGAACCGCACCCAGCGGTTGTATCGAAAAGGATTAACAATGACACATCTCAAAACCCTCCTCGCCTCGACCGCCCTCGTTCTGACTGGCGCGGTCTCGGCCTCCGCTGCGGATCTCGACACTCAGGCCTGTTTCGGCATTGAAGCCCAGGCTGGTAGCGGCCTTATGTCAATGGGCTCGGATGCAGACGCCAAAGCGCTTGCCTGTGCCCGCCTCTCGCCGACCACGAACACTAACGCAGGTGCCGACGGCACGATCTCGGACGGCTCCGATGCTGACCAGGCCGCGCTGACCGCAGCGCAAAACTCCGCCACCACCAACACCGGTGCGAGTGCTGACGGCACCATCTCGATGGGCACCGACGCTGACCAGGCGGCGATCGACAAGGCGATCATGGAAACGCCTGATGACGCCTATCAGGTTGATCTTGAAGACGCTTTCCTCGGCAACCCCGTTGTTGCTTCGGACGGCGTGACCGTCGGCACCGTCGTGGAAGTGCGCAAAAGCAGCAACGGCCTGGTGCGGATCTTCGTCGACGTCGAAGACAGCCTGAACACGATGGCCGAGCGCGCTGTCTTCACCACCGCGAATGCGGGCACGGCTGACGGCATGGTGAACATCGGCGGGACGTCGGCCGACTTCACCGCGATGCTGAACAAGTAAGAGCACTGTCCTCACCGACAGACCACTTTTGAAAGTCGCGCCGGGGGCCATCGCCTCCGGCGCTTTTTTACATCTTACGCGCTTCCCTCCGGAGCCACCGCCACCTAAAAGACGGGCGTCGGAACGCCCGGGGGGCCAGGATGGACGAGCCAGAGATCACCGAAAGCCTGGTAGCCGCGCATGGGCTGAAGCCCGACGAATACGACCGGCTCCTCAAGATCACCGGCCGGGTGCCCAGCTATACCGAACTGGGCATCTTCTCGGCGATGTGGAACGAGCATTGCTCCTACAAATCCTCGAAGAAATGGCTGCGCACCCTGCCTGTCGACGGTCCGCAGGTTATCTGCGGCCCCGGCGAGAATGCCGGCGTCGTCGATATCGGCGACGGCCCGGATGGCAAGAAGCTGGCCGTGGTCTTCAAGATGGAAAGCCACAACCACCCCTCGTATATCGAGCCGCATCAGGGTGCAGCCACCGGGGTGGGGGGCATCCTGCGCGATGTCTTCACAATGGGCGCACGTCCGCTTGCCGCGATGAACGCGCTCAGCTTCGGCGACCCGTCGCACCCCAAGACCGCGCATCTGGTCAAGGGCGTGGTCGAGGGTGTGGGCAGCTATGGCAATGCCTTCGGCGTGCCGACCGTCGGCGGCGAGGTCCGCTTTCACCGCAGCTACAACGGCAACTGCCTGGTCAACGCCTTTGCGGCAGGTCTGGCCGATGCCGATGCGATCTTCTACTCGGCCGCGTCGGGCGTCGGCATGCCGGTGGTCTATCTCGGCGCCAAGACCGGGCGCGACGGCGTCGGCGGCGCCACCATGGCCAGTGCCGAGTTTGACGACACGATCGAGGAAAAGCGTCCGACCGTTCAGGTCGGTGACCCGTTCACCGAAAAGCGCCTGCTCGAGGCCTGTCTGGAACTGATGGCCTCGGGTGCGGTGATTTCGATTCAGGACATGGGGGCGGCGGGCCTGACCTGCTCGGCGGTCGAGATGGGCGACAAGGGCGGCCTCGGCATCAAGCTGGAACTTGATCGCGTGCCGACCCGTGAACCCGGCATGACGGCTTACGAGATGATGCTGTCCGAGTCGCAGGAACGGATGCTGATGGTGCTCAGGCCCGAACGCGAGGCCGAGGCCAAGGCGATTTTCGACAAGTGGGACCTCGACTTTGCCGTGGTCGGCGAAACCATCGCCGAGGACCGGTTCCTGATCCTGCAGGGCAACCAGATAAAGGCCGACCTGCCCTTGTCGCAACTGGCCTCCAGCGCCCCGGAATACGACCGGCCTCATGTCGAAACCCCGCCCGCCGCTCCGCTGGGTGCGGTGCCCGCCATCGACCCGATCGCCGGTCTGACGGCGCTGATCGCCTCGCCCAACTACGCCTACAAGGCCTGGGTGTGGCAGCAATACGACGCCCAGGTCGGCGCCGACACCGTCGTGACACCGGGCCTGCCCGCAGGCGTGGTGCGGGTGCATGGCACCGAAAAGCTCTTGGCCTTCACCTCGGACGTCACCCCTCGCTACGTCAAGGCCAACCCCTACGAGGGCGGCAAGCAGGCGGTGGCCGAGGCTTACCGCAACCTGACTGCGATGGGTGCGATGCCCCTGGCCGCGACCGACAACCTCAACTTCGGCAACCCCGAAAAGCCCGAGATCATGGGCCAACTGGTCGGCGCGATAAAAGGCATCGGCGAGGCCTGTCTGGCGCTGGATATGCCGATCGTGTCGGGCAACGTGTCGCTATATAACGAGACCGATGGCACCGGCATCCTGCCGACCCCGACCATCGGCGCTGTCGGTCTCCTGAACAGCATGGACAACCTGATCGCGGGCCGCCCGACCGACGGCATGATGGCGCTGGTCATTGGCGACACACCGGGCCACCTTGGTCAATCCGCCCTGCTCGCCGAGATGTTCGGCCGCGAAGACGGCGACGCGCCGCCCGTCGATCTGACCGCCGAGCGCAAACACGGCGACTTCCTGCGCGCCAACCACCGCCTGATCGCAGCGGCCACCGACCTTTCGGACGGCGGCCTGGCCCTGGCGGCGTTCGAGATGGCTGAAGGCGCGGGTATCGGCCTGGATCTCGACAGCGCCGATATCGCCCAGCTGTTCGGCGAGGATCAGGCGCGCTACCTCGTCGCCTGCACGGTGGATCAGGCAAAAGCGCTGAAAGCCGCCGCGACACACGCAAACGTGCCCTTGCAAACGGTCGGCAGGTTCGGTGGCGACATGGTGCGTCTGGGGACAAGTGAAACGCCGTTTGCCAAGCTTGCCGCCCTGTATCGCGGTGCCTTCGCGGCCGCAGTCGGATGAACGCCCGCCCCTCGCTACTTGTGCGAGGGGCAGGCGCGATTGAAAGGGCGCGGCGTCAGCCCTCGATCGTCGCGATACAGGCCACAACCCCGCCGCGCGGATCGTTGACCGTCGCGGTCATCCGGTAGCTGCCCTCGGTCTTGTCGACCCGCACCTTTCTGGCGTCATGCAGTTTGGTGAAATAGGCCGCCATGTCGGTTGGCATGGTGGTGACCTGCGCAATGTTGGCACCGTTATCCTGAAAATATGGCACTGCAAACATATGCGCGAAGGAAAAGCTGTCATCATCCGCGTTGAAGATCATCACTCCCTCGGCACCACGCAGACCGAAATTCCGGTCGGCGAAGTAGACCCCCGCGAACACGAAGCTTTCCGGGTCGCCGTCACCGAAATCGACCTGGGCCTGGATCTGAACCTTCGGCTTCGAGAAATCGCCGAACGCGAAATCTTCCATGAAGTCGACCATATGGCCGTGGTCCATGTACAACCGGCCCTTGTTGTCGTTGTCCCAGTTCTTGACCCGGAAATTCTTGTCGGTCTTGTTGACGACAATCCCGAGGATCTTTTTGGGGTTCTCCAGGAACAGATACAGAAGCAAAATCGCCAGAATGATCACGACGGCGGTAATAGCGGTTTTCATGCCGATGCCGGTGATCCCGGCCTTCAGCGCGGGCAGAAATTTCAATCCGGCCTTCATCGCCTTGAAGGTCCCGACTGCCATCGCAACGCCGACGCTGGTCAGACCACCTGTCACAACCTGCAAGGCAAGCTGTCCCGGTGTTGGGGCCTGTTCCATGTTTTCAAAGCGCTTGGTCAGGTTGTAGACGAAACGCTTCAGATCTTCGCCCTGATAATCGCGGATGATCCCGAAATTGACCGATTTGAAGCTGATGTTCGGTTCGGTATCGATACCACCGCCCAGCATCTCCCTGATCCCGTCAAGCTCGTTGCTGTTCTCGGCGCCATCACCCGCGAAGAATTCGTTGCCGCTTTGATACTCCAGATCGAACCGTGCTTCGAGGATCGTGGCGACCAGCGATTGCAGCTTTTGCTGATCGCTGAGCAGAGGCGACGACAGGATCGGCACCAGATCGACGTCAAGTCTTGTCTGCATTGACCCGCAGATATCCAGCGCCAGTTCGCGGGGGGTCAAATGATCCAGATTTGTGGGTAAATTCTGATAGTCAAGCATTACTCGTCCCTTTCAATAACAGTTACACTAGACTTCCAGCATACCAGTGATTCTACTTTAAGCTGAGTCCTAAAACTTCATACACTTTTAACATACTCCCCGGACAAGCCGTCCCCAAGCCTCGAAAAGCCATGCATGACTGGCCGTTGCCGCACCGGGAAAAATTTATCTGCGAACGCTCGAATGCTGCGTGATCTGGCCTGGCAATACACAGCCGACCTTGCGCCCGCTTCCCACCCGGCCTAAATCTTGATGCAAGACCGAAAGGACCGCCACACCCCATGCCGATAAGTGCCGAAGAGATCGAAGACCTGCTGCGGGACAGCTTTCCCGACGGCAAGATCACGATCACCGATCTGGCCGGTGACGGCAACCACTATGCCGCCGAGGTGATCGACGCCTCGTTCAAGGGCCTCAACCGTGTCCAGCAGCAGCGCGCCGTCTATGCCGCGCTGAAGGACAAGATGGCCGGCAGCCACGGCGATCTGCACGCGCTGGCGCTGACCACGAAGGCACCGGAATGATCCTGGCCTATGTCATCCTGGCAGGCATCGTGATCTTCGCGATTCTGCGGGTCGCCCGCGCGGCCCGGCGTGACGACAACAACATTGATGGCCCGGACGGGCCGCGCCGGGTGCGGATCCGGGTTGAAAAGGACAAACGAGATGAGCGCTGAAACCCAGATCAAAGACACCGTCACCAAGAACGACGTCGTGTTGTTCATGAAGGGCACCAAGATGGCGCCGCAATGCGGCTTTTCCAACAAGGTCGCGGGCGTGCTGAACTACATGGGCGTCGAGTTTACCGACGTGAACGTGCTGGCCGATGAGGCGATCCGCCAGGGCATCAAGGATTATTCCGACTGGCCCACCGTGCCGCAGCTTTACGTCAAGGGCGAGTTTGTCGGCGGCTGCGATATCGTCACCGAGATGACGCTGTCGGGCGAACTGGATCAGTTGTTCGATGCAAAGGGCGTTGCCTACGACAAGGACGCTGCCGCAAAAATCCGCGAAGCCAACGCCTAACCGCAGCACCCTATTCGGCGCGGCAGGTGCGCAGCAGCGCCGTTTCGGTGTCTGCGGCACCATCGCGCCACAACAGCATCGCCTCGTCGCCCTTGGTCAGCCAGACATATTCCGACCCATCCGAGGGCCAGGCATAGCGCTCTCCCGATCCGGACGGTTCGCGCAAGAGCGTGATCTGCGCATTCTCGACCAGCAGGACAACGGCCGTTCCGTCATCGGCGTTGGCATAGACCGCGGGGATCTCGACACCGCGCTCGCAGGTATAGCGGCGCGGCATGACCTCAAGCGCGGCGGCAGGGCCTGCGGCCAGCAGGGCCAGACCACAGGCGACGCGCCTCATGCCGCCCCGGTCCGTTCGTCCAGCGTTCCCGCAAGGTCCTCGGCGCGCTTGGCCAGCCCGGCAAGCCGCTCGGCCATACCCTCGGGCAGACCCGGCGCCACAGCCTTGTCGCCCGCCGGCGGGGCCACGCCCGCCTTTTTCAGCTTGTCCTCCATC
>JBBKVJ010000162.1:0-5548 GCA_037968375.1 Paracoccaceae bacterium
AGGGCAAGTGGCGGAGGGGATGGGCCTGTCGTAGAACCTTCTCTACCCCGTAAGCCATTGTTTTCAAATGGCGCGTTCGGAGTTCGAATCCCGAATGCACCGATGTCCCGGGCGGAAACATTGACCCTCCGTCCCGAACTGAAGTTGTTCGCAATCGACAACCCGGCCGGCTCAGCCCGGATCAAAGCGTCTCGTGGCGCACGTCGATCTCGCGCTGGTGTAGCAGGTCCTCGACGTTGCTGAGCGACCGTAAGAACCTGACGTAGAGCATCACCGTTCTTCGCGATGATTCCGGGCCGGTTCTACCTGGCACATCGTCCTGTCGCGCGCTGCGGGCGCTGCACGGCACGAGCGGACCGATCCCGCAGATCACTACCCTGTGCGGTCTTGGTCCAGAGGAACCCGACACTCACCCGCGAGAAAATCGACGAATGCGCGAATTCTGGGGGCGAGGTTGCGTTTGTCGGCGAACAAGACCGCGATCTCGGCACTCCGCTGAGAGTAGCCCGGCAACACCCGGATCAGGTCTCCGGACTGGAGCTTTTCCGAGACGAGGTAGCAGGGCAGCCGCGCAATCCCGAGCCCGACAAGTGCCGCGCGGTAGACGACGTCAGCACTGCCTCCTTCAAAATTCCCGTTGGCCTCGAAGCCCGCACTTTCGGCCTCGTCCTCACCGATCCATTCATTACGTTCGTTGCTGCCGGAGATCCTGAGGCAGTTGTGCTGCGCAAGGTCCGCAAGACGCTTTGGAACCCCCCAGCGCTCCAGATACCCCGGTGAGGCGCACAAGATCCGGTGGCTCTCCATGATCCTGCGCGAAACGATGTCAGGCTTCTTGCGCTGTTCGGCAAAGCAGATGGCGACGTCGATGCCCTCCGCCTCCAGATCGACATCGCGGTCCGAAAGCTCAAGCGAGACCTGCACATCCGGATTTGCGTCCATGAAGGATTGCAGACGTGGTATCAGCTGAGATTTTCCGAAGGCCACGCTCGACACGATTTTCAGTTTGCCGCGCGGACGGTCGTCGAGGCCCTTGATATGCGCTTCGGCTTCCTCGAACTTTTCCGCCAGGGCCTTGCATTTCTCATAGAAGTCATGCCCGTCCGATGTCGGCGAAACGCCGGTTCGGGTCCGGTTGAGCAGGCGGTAGCGGACCTGATCCTCAAGGAGGTCGATCTGCTTGCTGACTGCCGACGGCGTCTGACCCAGCGCGCGGGACGCCGCCGATATGCTTCCTTGCTCGACGACTTTCACAAAGAGCAGCATCTGAGAGGACATGTCCAACCGAGGCGTCCTTCCTGTTCCGTTTCGGCATAGCCCCTATGCGCAAAGCATGAGTTGTGAGCGCTACCAGGGCGGCCTACTTCTGCAGTGCAGCATAAATACTGCGCTGCAGCAAGTGCGAAGGAGCTATCATGACAGCAACACAGGCAAATCGAGGTTCCGGTGCCGTTCTCGATGGCGGCATCTCGCTGATCCGTCGGACCCTGGCTTCGGCAAGCGACGCTCTCGCCCGCCGAAAAATCTATCGCAACACGCGCACCGAACTCTCCGCCCTCAGCAATCGCGATCTGCGCGATCTGGGTATTCCCCGCAGCGACATCGAAAGATTGGCACGGGAGGCGGCCTATGGCCACTAGCTCACCAAACGCGGCATCCGCCTGGCTTCAGGCTCAGCGGCGGATCGCGCCCCTCACGGCGGCTTTGGCGCGATCCGGAAGCATCCTCAAGGGCAAGGCAGCAGCCGTTGTGAAGGTCCTTCAACATGCCCAGATGATGTCGGCCCTTGTCAAACTGAGTGACGCGCAACTGGCGGCGATCGGAATAGAACGCTCCGATATCCCCAGCTATGCCGAACGCCTGATATCGGCTGACGGCGAACCGGCGCAGAAGCAACCCTGACCGGCGGTTTCCGCCCCTGGTCAGCTCGAGAACGTGCTGGTTCTCACTCCTCCCGGAGCTTTCCAGCACCAGCGGCAGCGGCAAGCAACACGGGCCGCCGCCGCGGGCGGCCAGCATCCTCACCTCCTCCCGAGGGTGCTGGCCCAATCCCACGGCAGAAGCCTGGGCAAAGCAGGCAGGAGGTCAGAATTTTGGTGCAAAGCTCACGACAGGCCCGCGAACTCCCGGAGGTTCCCCAGCGCGTGAACCCGCGGGCTCTGCACATTCGTCGCCTCTGGGCTGTGGATCTGCAGACTATCCGCCGACATCTCTTGCGTCTTGATCCCCAGACCCGACGGTCGCGGTTCGGAGGGGCAACCGGCGACCAGGCGGTCAACGCCTACGCCGGCAAGATACTGCGCCATGGCAGCGTCGTTTGCGGTGCGTTCGTGAATGCCGAACTGCGGGCCATAGCCGAATTGCAGGGCGGATTTCCCTGTTGGCCGGCGACGGTCGAAGTTGCCATTTCGGTGGAAACCGACTGGCAGGACCTCGGTATCGGCGGCGCGCTGCTCGAAAGGCTCATCACGATCGCCCGGAACCGGGGAACAGGAACGCTGCACCTGATGTGCCTGAAGGGAAACGATCGCATGATGCATCTCGTGGCCAAGCAGCTTGGACAGATGGGTCTTTGCGCGGATGAGGTCGAGGCGACCCTGCACTTGCCGGGGCCGACACTCACGTCCTTCGCGCAGGAAATCGCCGCCGAAGCCGAGGGTCTGATAGGCGCGTTTGGTCGTCATATTCACAAAGGGTCGGCAAGTGCCCCGGCGTTCGCGATCAGACCACAGATATCGCCGACGCCTTCGCGTGCGCGCAGATTGGCGAAGACATAGGGTCTGCCGCCCCGCATCCGGGCGGCATCGCGGTCCATCACCTCCAGGCTGGCGCCGACATACGGGGCAAGATCGGTCTTGTTGATGACGAGGATGTCCGAGCGGGTGATCGCCGGTCCGCCCTTGCGCGGGATTTCCTCGCCCGCGGCGACGTCGATCACATAGATGGTGATGTCAGCCAGTTCCGGGCTGAAGGTTGCCGACAGGTTGTCACCGCCGCTTTCGATCAGGACAATCTCGACCTCCGGGTGGCGCCGGATCATCTCGGCCACGGCACCAAGATTGATCGAGGCATCCTCGCGGATCGCGGTATGCGGGCAACCGCCGGTCTCGACCCCGATGATCCGGTCGGCGGGCAGGACCTGCATCCGCATCAGCGCCTCGGCGTCTTCCTGGCTGTAGATGTCATTGGTGATCACGCCGACGGAATGGCTGTCGCGATAGACCTCGCAAAGCGCCGCCGTCAGCGTGGTCTTTCCGGCGCCAACCGGGCCGCCGATGCCGACGCGCAGAGGGCCGTTGAAACGGGTCATGTGCGGAATATCCTTACGTGTTGCGTTTCGTGTCGCATCGCGGCGATCTCGGCCAGAAAAGCGGTGCCGGACAGGTCGTTCAGATCGGCAGTCTGGGTCGCGTCGGCGATATTCCTGCAGATCGGGCCGAGGCGCTGGATCAGCCTCTGGCTCTCGGTCTGGCCCAGCGGCATAAGCCGCATCGCGGTCGATATCAGGTTGCTGGCGAAGGCCTGCAGGTACATCGCCGTCGTCAGCTCCAGCGGCAGGCCCTGCAACCTGGCCGCGCGGCCAACCGCCACCGGGTAGCAAAGGGCGGGCATCTCATCGCCCCAGATCGCGGCGGTGGTCCGGGCGAAGGCCGCGCCCTGCAGATCGGTTTCCATCAGCCGTTCGCGGGCAGGCGCGAAGGCGCGACAAAGCGCGTCGATTCCCGTCAGTGCGTCCGGGTCGTCACAGCCATAGCTGGCCGCCAGCAGGATCGCATCGGACCGGCCGCTGCCATGCTCAAGCACCTCCGTCACCCAGTGGAAGAGGCTTTCGGCATCCGCGACCGACCCATCGGCAATCGCCGTTTCCAGCCCGTGCGAATAGCTGAACGCGCCGACCGGATAGGCCGGCGACAGCCATTGCGCCAGCGTCAACAGAGCGGCGGTTTCAATGGGCATGGCTGTGCGTGCGCCCATGACCATAGGCCCCGCCCTCGGGGGTGAACGGCTCGACCACCTCGGACACCGACGCGCCGATCTTCTGCAACATGTCGCGGATCACATGGTCGCGCCGGATCAGCAGGCGGGCCCTTTCGATCTGGCAGGGCGTGTGCCGGTTGCCGATATGCCAGGCAATCCGGGTCAGATCGGGGCCGGTGACGGCCAGCAAAGGCTCGCTCGCGGGGCGGATGCCGACGATGCGCCCATCTTGCAGCAGGAACGCATCGCCGTCGTTCAGCGAAACGGTATGTTCCAGATCGACGAGAAACCGCTCGCCAGTATCGGTGGTCAGCACCTTGCGCCTCAAAAACCGCTCGTCATAGCTCAGCGTCACCCAGTCGCGCGGGTGATGGGAATGGATGATGGATTGGCTGATCGGAAGGTCCATCTGAATATCCTCAGAACAGGAAGTAGCGCTGCGCCATCGGCAGCACCTCGGCGGGCTGGCAGGTGAGCAGTTCACCATCGGCACGCACCTCGTAGGTCTCGGGGTTCACCTCGACATGCGGTGTGGCGTTGTTGAGAATGAGGTCCTTCTTGCCGATGGTCCGGGTGTTCGAAACCGCCAGCGTCGCCTTCGCCAGCCCAAGCTTTTCCCCGATCGCTTCGGATTGTGCCGCCGCCGAGACGAAGATGACGGCAGCGTTTTCCACCGCCCGCCCGAAGGCGCCGAACATCGGTCGGGAGTAGACCGGCTGCGGCGTCGGGATCGAGGCATTGGGATCGCCCATCTGCGCCATCGCGATGCTGCCGCCGATCAGCACCATTTCCGGCTTCACCCCGAAAAAGGCCGGATGCCACAGCACCAGATCGGCGCGCTTGCCTTCTTCGACGCTGCCGATCTCGCGCGACATGCCGTGTGCTATGGCCGGGTTGATGGTGTATTTCGCGATGTAACGGCGGACCCGGAAATTGTCGTTGTCGCCCACCTCCTCGGCCAGTCGCCCGCGCTGCTTTCGCATCTTGTCGGCGGTCTGCCAGGTGCGGATCAGCACTTCGCCGACGCGCCCCATCGCCTGACTGTCCGACGCGATGATGGAAAAGGCGCCCATGTCGTTCAGGATATCCTCGGCGGCGATGGTCTCGCGCCGGATGCGGCTTTCCGCGAAGGCCACGTCCTCGGGGATGGATTTGTCGAGATGGTGGCAGACCATCAGCATGTCGAGATGCTCTTCCAGCGTGTTCACCGTGAAGGGGCGCGTCGGGTTGGTCGATGAGGGCAGCACATGCGCCTCGCCGCAGATCTTGATGATGTCCGGCGCATGGCCGCCGCCCGCACCCTCGGTGTGGAAGGCGTGGATGGTGCGACCCTTCATCGCCCTGACGGTATTCTCGACAAAACCGCTTTCGTTCAGCGTGTCGGTGTGGATCATCACCTGCACATCCATCGCATCGGCCACCGACAGGCAGCAGTCGATGGCGGCGGGCGTGGTGCCCCAATCCTCGTGCAGTTTCAGCGCACAGGCGCCGCCATCGACTGTTGCCTGACGGTGGCTGACGCGATGGATGTGCAGGTGATGATCCACACCGACACGCTGAACGAATCCGG
>JBBKVJ010000163.1:0-9034 GCA_037968375.1 Paracoccaceae bacterium
CGGCATCGGGCGCGGCGAGCTGGTCGGCGCTTCGGCCCGGGCAACAGCGGTCAGCGCGAGGCCGAGGACGAGGACGAGGATAGGACAAAACCGCCTCACGTCTTGGCTTTCCCACGCCCGAAATCGGGCGCGTCGGTATCCTGCCCGGCGTCGATGATGCCGCGCCGGATCGCGCGGGTGCGGGTGAAATAGGCATGCAGGTGGTCGCCGTCGCCGGTCCGGATCGCGCGTTGCAGCGCGAACAGCTCTTCGGTAAAGCGGCCCAGGATTTCCAACGTCGCATCCTTGTTGTTCAAAAACACATCGCGCCACATCGTCGGGTCAGACGCCGCGATCCGGGTGAAATCCCGGAACCCCGCAGCAGAGTATTTCACCACTTCACTGCCGGTGACCCGTCGCAGATCGTCGGCAACGCCGACCATCGTATAGGCGATCAGGTGCGGCGCGTGGCTGGTCACCGCCAGAACCAGATCGTGGTGGTCGGCGTCCATTTCGTCAACCAGCGCGCCGATCCCCTGCCAAAGCGCGCGGAGTTTCGCCACTGCGGGCGGGGCGGCGCCATCTGTCGGCACGATCAGCGTCCAGCGGTTCTCGAAAAGTTCCGCAAAGCCCGAACGCGGGCCGGAATGCTCGGTCCCGGCCAGCGGATGCGCCGGAATGAAATCGACACCCTTGGGTATGTGAGGCGCCACCGCCTCGATCACCGCGCGCTTGACCGAGCCGACATCGGTGACCGTGGCACCCTTCGCCAGATGCGGCGCGATGTCTTCGGCGACAGCCCCCATCACGCCCACCGGCACGGCAAGGACGACCAGATCGGCGCCCGCCACCGCCTCGGCGTTGCTGTCCACAACCCGGTCGACCAGCCCGATCTCGCGCGCCACGGCGCGGGTCTCGGGCGAGCGTGCGGTGCCCACGACCTCGCCGGCCAGACCGGCACGGCGGATCGCCAGCGACATCGACCCGGCGATCAGACCAAGCCCGATCAGTGCGACACGGTCGTAGATCCGGCTCATGACCGCGCCTCCATGAAATCCGCAACAGCCCTGGCGACGCGCGCCGTGCCTTCGGCATCTCCCACGGTGATCCGCAGGCAATCGGGCAAGTTGTAGCCCGCCACACGCCGCACGATGATGCCCTCATCCCGCAGATGCGCGTCACAGGCCAGCGCCGTGGCCTCGTTGGCAAAGCGCGCCAGAACGAAATTCGCGTGGCTTTCGTCGCAGGCCACGCCAGCGGCCTCCAACGCGCCGCGCAACTGGCCCCGCAGCCGGGTGTTCTGGGCAAGGCAGTGCCGCACGAACCCATCGTCGCCCACCGCCGCCTCGGCCGCCGCCAGCGCCGGGCCGGACAGGTTGAACGGCCCCCGGATGCGGTTCAGGACGTCAATGACCGCGCGCGGTCCATAGGCCCAGCCGACACGCAGGCCGCCCAGGCCGTAGAGTTTCGAGAATGTCCGGGTCATCACGACATTGGCGCGCGCCGTCACAAGGCCCGCACCACCATCGTAGCCTTCGGCGAACTCGGCATAGGCCCCGTCAAGCACCAGAATCGCGCCCCCGGGCAGTCCGTCGGCCAGCCGCGCCATCTGATCCGCGCCGATCATCGTCGCCGCCGGATTCGCCGGATTGGCGATGAACACCAGCCTGGTGCGTGGCGTCGCCGCCGCAAGGATCGCGCCCACGTCGACCGTCAGGTCGTGCTCGGCAACCTCGACCGGCGTCGCCCCCGCCGCCAGCGCCGAGATGCGATACATTGCAAAGCCGTGCCGCGTGTGGATCACTTCATCGCCCGGACCGGCGTAGGCTTGGGCCAGAAAATGGATGATCTCGTCCGACCCGACCCCGCAGATGATCCGGTCGGGGTCCAGCCCGTGCACCGTGCCGATGGCCGCGCGCAGCGATCGGTGATCGGTCGAGGGATAGCGGTGCAACTGCCCCGCCGCCGCCTGGAACGCCGCCACTGCCGCCGGGCTGGGGCCATAGGGGTTTTCGTTCGACGACAGCTTCAGCACATCGTCACGCCCCGGCAAACGGCTGTCGCCGCCCTGATAAAGCGCGATATCCATGATGCCGGGTTGCGGGCAGAGGGCGTGGGTCATCGACGGGCAGCCTGATCCTAGGGTCCGCCCCTCATAGCGGCGGCTGCCCGGTGTTTCCAGCGGCAGATATCAACTGCATCCGGATCGCCAACGCAGGCTGGCGCCTCGTCCTTCCTTTTGTCCGAAAATACCGTCGGGGGAATCGCCCGGAACGGGCGATGGGGGCAGACAGCCCCCGCTTCGCCCGCGCAACTGGCGCGGGCGTCACGCCCAAACCCAAGGAGGGGCCTCAAGGTCCATGACGCGGGGCGCGGCAGGGCCCCTTAGCTAGCCAGAACGTTCTTGAACGACCAGGGCTCGGCCTCGTCGATGTCCTCGGCGAACTGACCCCAACGGTTGGTCAGCGGCGTCCAGTCGGTGTAATGCGCCTCGACGGGGCCAAGATAGGGACGCTGCACCTCAAGGCACCGCGCGTGATCCATCTCGTCGGTCTCGACGATCCCGGCATGCGGGTTCTCCAGCGCCCAGACCATCCCGGCCAGCACGGCAGACGACACCTGCAATCCGGTCGCGTTCTGGAACGGCGCCAGTTCGCGGGTTTCCTCGATCGACAGCCGCGAGCCATACCAGAGCGCGTTCTTCGCGTGGCCGTACAAGAGCACGCCCAACTCGTCGATGCCCTCGGTGATCTCGTTCTCGTCAAGGATATGGTGCTTTTGCTGAATGGCGCCCGAGCCGAAGGTCTCGTGCAGCGACAGGATCGCGTCATCGCAGGGATGATAGGCGTAGTGGCAGGTGGGCCGGTAGTCGGGGGCCGCACGGTCACCCACGCTATAATAGTCAGCAATGGAAATCGCCTCGTTATGGGTCACCAGAAACCCGTATTGCGGGCCCGCTGTCGGGCACCAGCTGTGCACCCGCGTGATTGCACCCGGCCGGGCTATCCAGATCGCCGCCTGACATCCGGTGTCGTGGCGGTGGCTGTCCTCGGGTTCCCATGTCTCATGCGTGCCCCAGCCCAGCTCCGCAGGCTGAAAGCCCTCGGAAATAAACCCCTCGACCGACCAGGTGTTGACGAAGCTGCCGATCTTCTTGTGGCGGGTGGATTTCTGGGTATCGCGCTCGGCGACGTGGATGCCTTTGACACCGAGGCCCTGCATCAGCAGCGCCCAGTCCTCGCGCGTCTCGGGCATCGCTATCCGGCGGCCGCTATCGTTCGCCAGTTGCACCAGCGCCTCTTTCACGAACCAGCTGACCATGCCGGGGTTGGCGCCGCAGCACGACACTGCCGTTGTGCCGCCGGGATTGCGCGCCTTCTCGTCGCGGACCGCCTGACGCAGCGCATAGTTGGTGCGGGCGGCGTTATCCTCGGTTTCGAAATAGAACCCGGCCCAGGGTTCGACGACGGTGTCGATATAGAGAACCCCCATCTCGCGGCAATATTTCATCAGGTCGAGCGACGAGGTATCGACCGAAAGGTTCACGCAAAACCCCTTGCCCTTCTCGAAAATGCCGCCCAGCACCTCGCGATAATTGTCGCGGGTGATCGCAATCTCGATATGGCGGATGCCGCGCTGGGTCAGAAAGGTATGGGCGGCGTGATCCGGTTCGATCACCACGAATTTCCGCTGGTCATAGTCGAAATGCCGCTCGATCAGCGGCAGCGTGCCACGCCCGATCGAGCCGAAACCGATCATCACTATGGGGCCGTCGATGTGGCCGTGGTTTGGAAAATCGGTCATCGCGCCCTCCCTGCAGCGGATCATTGGTAGCGCAGGGCGGCGGGCTTCGCCAGTCGGGGCGCCGTCAGGAGCGGCGAACGGCGTTGCGTTTTCGTGCGGTGTCCCCGAAGGTCTTTGCAACGCGAGAATGCGAAAGGGACAGGCCTATGAAAGTCGTCGTGATGGGGGCGGGTGTGATCGGTGTCACCACAGCCTATTATCTGGCGCGCGCGGGCGCCGAGGTGGTGGTGCTGGATCGGCAGATGGGGCCGGGGCTCGAGACCAGCTACGCCAATGCGGGTGAGTTAAGCTACGGCATGACCTCGCCCTGGGCCGCGCCCGGCGTGCCGATGAAGGCGGTGAAGTGGCTGTTCATGAAGCGACGCCCGCTGTTCATCTGGCCGCTGATCAGCCCGACGATGTGGGCCTGGAGCGCCAAGATGCTGAGGAACTGCAATGATGAGAGCTACCGTGTCAACAAATCCCGCATGGTCCGGGTGTCGAACTACAGCCGCGATGTGATGCCCGATCTGATCGACGAGACCGGCATTGATTATGATGGGCGCGCGCAGGGCACGTTGCAGCTGTTCCGGACCGCCAAGCAGATGAAAGGCTCGAAGGCCGATCAGGAGATTCTGGCCGAGTTTGACTCGCCCTATGCCGTGTTGGATCAAGATGAGTGCATCGCGGTGGAACCGGCCTTGGCAGGGGTGCGCGAAAAATTCGTCGGCGGCTTGCGGCTGTTGGCCGATCGCACCGGCGACTGCCGGATGTTCACCATCGCCTTGGCCGAAAAGGCCGCCGAGTTGGGGGTTGAGTTCCTGTATGGCCAGTCGATCCGCGAGATCGCGGTCGAGAATGGCCGCGTTATCGGCGTCGATACTGAAATGGCCGGGCGGGTCGAGGGCGACGCCTATGTCTGCGCGATGGGCAGCTACGCGCCGCGTATCCTGAAACCGATCGGGATCAGCCTGCCGGTCTACCCGGTGAAGGGCTATTCGGTGACGCTGCCGGTGCTGGACGACGCCTTGGCGCCGCAATCGACGATCATGGACGAGACGCACAAGGTGGCGATCACCCGTCTGGGCGACCGGATCCGGGTGGCGGGCACCGCCGAGATCGCAGGCTACAGCGGGCGGTTGGGGCCACATGCGACCGACACGGTGCGCCATGTGGTTGGCGATCTGTTCCCCGGCGGCGGCGATCTGGATCGCGCCGAGGGCTGGACCGGGCTGCGACCGATGACGCCGGACGGAACGCCGGTTCTGGGCGGGACGCCGTATCCGAATTTGTTCCTCAACACTGGGCATGGGACGCTGGGCTGGACGATGGCCTGCGGCTCGGGGCGCGCGGTGGCGGATGTGGTTCTGGGGCGCGAGCCCGAGATCGACTTCGAAGGGCTGACGATGGCGCGGTATGGCTGAGGTGGTGGCTGTGAACGGGCGACCCAGGCACCCGCCCGGAATCAAGGCGCGGAACGCGCCGCCGGGCAGCGGCTGACCACCCCGATGGTCAGCCGCTAGGTCACCACCAGCGCGACGAATGATGTCAGGCGATTCTCGGCCATAAAGCGGCGACCTCAGCCGAAGCAGCGGCAGCCCGCGATCAGACGCTGCCCTTTGTTCGGTCCCAGGTGCGCCCCCGTAACGTGACACCCCCAAAACCAAAAGGCCGCCCGCGATCTCCCGCGAGCGGCCCCTAACTTTACCGTCCCTCAGGATCAGCCGTTCTTGGCGTAGTATTCCACCACCAGGTTCGGCTCCATCACCACCGGATAGGGCACATCGCCCAGCTTCGGCGTGCGCACGAAGGTGGCGGTCATCTTCGAGTGGTCGGTGTCGAGGTAATCGGGCACGTCACGCTCGGGCAGGCCGACGGCCTCGAGCACCAACGCCATCTGCTTGGACTTCTGGCGCACTTCCACCACATCGCCTTCCTTCACACGGAAGGACGGGATGTTGGTCTTGACGCCGTTCACCGTGACATGGCCGTGGTTGACGAACTGGCGGGCCGCAAAGACGGTCGGCACGAACTTGGCGCGGTAGACCACGGCGTCGAGACGACGCTCCAACAGGCCGACCAGATTCTCGCCGGTGTCACCCTTCACCCGGGCGGCTTCGACATAGATCCGCTTGAACTGCTTTTCGGTCAGGTCGCCGTAGTAGCCCTTGAGCTTTTGCTTGGCGCGCAGCTGGGTGCCGAAGTCTGACAGCTTTTGCTTACGGCGCTGGCCGTGCTGGCCGGGGCCGTATTCGCGGCGGTTGACCGGTGATTTCGGACGGCCCCAGATGTTTTCGCCCATCCGGCGGTCGAGCTTGTGCTTGGCAGAGGTGCGTTTGGTCACCGTCTGATCTCCTTCTTTTATCGCCGCTGAAGGCGGCTATGAAGGGCGTTGTCCTTGTCCCCGGAGGGGCGACAGGCATTCCCTTGCGGGGGCCACCAACACCAATGAATGACCCGGCTCGCGAGGAACCGGGATGGCGGGCTTATATAAGGCCAATGCGGGGTGTCAAGCGTTGGGCACCTCAGGCTTGCACCCGGGCGTGATCCGTGGCGGGATATCGAGCATGATCCGCCAAGGCCTTCCCTTTGTCATCGCCGTCGCTTCGAGCGGACTGCTCAGCCTGATGGTGCTGTTCAACGGGCAATGGGCGGCAAAGGGCACGGCGCTGTTGTCGTCGTGGATGGCGCATGGCACCGGGACCCTTGCGGCGCTGTTCTTCATCGGTGTCTTGTGGGGCGCTGGTCGGCGGATGGATGCGGGCCGGGCCGGGCCACCGAAATGGGCCTATCTGGGGGGCTGTCGGGTGCGGTGACGGTGATGCTGACCTCGACCACCGTCAACGGAGTGCTGGCGCTGTCGGGCACGCTGGCGCTGGGGCTGGTCGGGCAGGCGGGCTACAGCCTTCTGGCGGATCGCTTCGGCTGGTTCGGGCTGCCCCGGCGGGCGATCATCGGCGCCGATTGGAGCGCGCTGGGGCTGATCATGGCGGGCAGCTTCCTGATCATCTTCGCGAGGGCAGCATGATCGGCGGGCTGGCATTTGCAGCACTCCTCGCCCTGACTGCCGGTGTGCTGGTGGGCGCCAGCCGGTCGCTGAACGGGCGGCTCAGCCTGTCAACCTCGCCGCTGGTCGCGTCGTTCTGGAACCATATCGTGGGCTTCGTCTTTCTCTCCACCGTGGCTTTGGCCTTCGGCGGGCTGATGCCCGACGGTCTGCCCGACGCACCCTGGACCGCTTGGCTGGGCGGCACCTTGGGCGTGATCTTTGTCGCGTCGGGCAGTTGGCTGATCGTCCGGATTGGTGCCACGATGACGGCCATTCTGGTCATTGCGGGGCAGATGATTTCGGGCGTGGCGCTCGACTTTGCGATCGGCGCGCGCGAGGGGCTGGCCGTACAGGCAACGGGTGTCGCACTGATCATCGCGGGCATGGCGCTGGCGCGGCGGCGTCGCAGGGCTTGAGCGGGGCGGTTGCGCAGCGTATCGAGGCCGAATGCTCTCCTACCAGCACGCCTATCATGCCGGGAATCCGGCCGATCTGATGAAGCATGACGCGCTGGCGCGGCTTCTGGTGGCGCTGACCCGCAAACCGCGCGGCATCACCTATATGGAAACCCATGCCGGGCGGGGGCTATACGATCTGACCGCACCCGAGGCGCTGAAGACCGGCGAGGCGGCGCTGGGCATCCTGCGCGCCGATCCGCCGCCTGGCCCGTATGTCGACACGCTCGCCGCCGTGCGCGCTGTGCATGGGCCCGATGCCTATCCCGGCTCGCCGCTGATCGCCCAGACCTTGCTGCGCGCGCAGGACCGGCTGCACCTGATGGAGCTGCACCCCGCCGAACATGCGGCCCTGAAGACGGCGTTGAAGGGGCCCGGCGTGGCGATCCACAAGCGCGACGGGTTCGAGGGCGTGCTGGCCCTGTCGCCACCTGTTCCGCGCAAGGGGCTGGTGCTGATCGACCCGTCCTATGAGGTCAAATCCGACTATGAGGCGGTGCCGCAGTTCGTGAAAACCCTGCTCGGGCGTTGGCCCGAGGCGGCGGTGTTGATCTGGTATCCGCTGCTGCCCGACGGCCGGCAGGCGCGCCTGACCGAGGCAATGGCCAGCCTGCCGCACCAGCGGCACGAGGTGGCGTTCGACTTGGGCAAGGGCAAGGGGATGGTCGGGTCGGGTCTGCTGGGGGTGAACCTGCCGCATGGGTTCCGGCTGTCGGGATTGGCCAATTCTTCTGCGAAGAATTAGAGATACGATCCTTCTGCGAAGGATCATCGGGTTTTCGCAGAGAAGTCGTGATGCTCTTCGGCTGGACCTGAGCGCCTTAATTCTTCGCAGAAGAATTTCGGCGCAAAACCCGCCTCATCCGCATTTCGAATAGCCACACGACCCGCAGGTCAGGCACCCCTCGATCATCCGCAGATCATAGCTGCCACACGACGAACACGCCTTGCCGCGCCCGAGGTTCACCACTTCGGCCTTCGGGTCGGACTTCAACCCCAGCCCCTCGCCCTCGATGAAACCGATGGAAATCAGGTGCCGCTCAATTACACCGCCGATCGCGGCCAGGATCGAGGGGATGTACTTGCCCTCCATCCATGCCCCGCCGCGCGGATCGAAGACCGCCTTCAGTTCCTCCACCACGAACGACACATCGCCACCGCGCCGGAACACCGCCGAAATCATCCGGGTCAGCGCTACGGTCCAAGCGTAATGCTCCATGTTCTTGGAGTTGATGAACACCTCGAACGGCCGCCGATGCCCGCCGATGACGATATCGTTCAGCGTGACATAAAGCGCATGCTCGCTGTCGGGCCATTTCAGCTTGTAGGTGTTGCCTTCCAGTGCGGCGGGCCGATCCAGCGGTTCCGACAGATACACCACCTCGGCCCCGGTTTCGGCCTCGGGCCGCGCCTCGGCACCTTCGCTGACCGTCAGCACCGAGCCAGTCACCGCGTTCGGGCGATAGGTGGTGCAGCCCTTGCAGCCCTGATCCCACGCCGCCATATAGACATCCTTGAACGCCTCAAAGCTGATATCCACGGGGCAGTTGATGGTCTTTGAGATCGACGAATCCACCCATTTCTGCGCCGCCGCCTGCATCCGGACATGATCCAAGGGCGGCAGGGTCTGGGCGTTCGCGAAATGCTTCGGCAGCGCCTTTTTGCCGAACTTCTTGCGCCAGAGTGCGACGGCGTAATCGACCACCTCTTCCTCGGTGCGGCTGCCGTCCTTTTGCAAAACCTTGCGCTTGTAGGCATAGGCAAAGAC
>JBBKVJ010000164.1:0-2608 GCA_037968375.1 Paracoccaceae bacterium
AAGCGGCGCTGGCCCTCGTGGCACAGGCGCCGCGTGTGTTCGTCATCGGCGGCGCCGAGCTCTACGCGCAGGCACTGCCGCACGCCGACACGCTGATGCTGACCGAGATCGACGCCGATCTGACCGGCGACAGCTTCTTCCCGGCCTGGGACCGCAAGCGCTTCGAGGCCGGCGAGCGCCAGTCGCATCGCAGCGCCGACGGCCTGCCCTATCACTTCGTCACTTACCGCCGCCGACCCTGAAAGTCCGCGGCAGCGCCGCGAGGCGGTGCTAGCCCAGCCAGCGCCTGACCCACGAGAAGAATCCGCTCCCTCCCGCGTCGCCCGAGTCTGCGCCAGGTGCGGCCACTGCCTTGCCGCCAAACCCCGGGGTGAAGGAGGCGCTTTGCGGCGCCATCGCGAGGTACGACTGGCGGCTCTCTTCCGATTGCAGGGAGTCGTCGGCGTCCTTGTAGGCCTGGATCATCTTCACGAAGGTCTGCGTGTCCACGCTCCGCCCCGGCGAGACCGTCTGAAGCAGATCGAGAACCCATTCGGTGGAGACCGGGCCTGACTTGAACAGGGCCCGGGGTTGGTCGCGCGCCGGGTCGCTCCCTGAACCCTGCGGCGCCGCTTGAGCCGCCACCCGTCCTCCAAGTGCCGCGACCTGTCCGCCGAGCTTGTCGAGCACCGCGGCGGCTTCAACCCCAAAACTGCGGCGTTTGCTGGCCATCCCGCCGACCGCCACTGCAAGTCCTTCGCGATCGACCAGCAACCGCAGATCACCGCTGCGCGAGTCCAGTCTCAGTCCGGTGGCGCCGCCCTCGACGAGCGATCCAATGGTCGTCTGGAGCAGCGACTCGACCTGGTCGCGAAACTGCGGTGTTCCCTCGAGATGGCCCAGTGCTGCCAGCGAGTCGTTGACCCGGATGGCCGCCTGCGCAACGCCCGAGGCCACTTCGCCAGCGTTGGATACCGTCTGCGATCCGATCACGGTTTCGACAATCTTCGACGATCCGGGTCTGCCACGGTAGGTTCCAGTGCGGATGCCGAGCGCCGCGAGCAGCCCGGACGTGTCGGCCAGCGTGAGAGCGTCACTTTGCCGCGTGGCGGAAACCTTGATCTTGCCGCTGCTCTCGTCCAGCGAGGCCAGCACGCCGCTGATGCCGTTCAGGGCCGAAACGAGCCCGCGGATCGAGGTCGAAGCCGGATCGATCGTGATGCTCTGGCCGTTGACCGTGATCACGCCCGCGTGCACGTCGCCATACTCCGGCATCTTGGACAGCTCGGCGTCGAAACTCGACACGACGGCCAAGCCCGTGACGCTCTCGGCCGTGGCATCGAGCTTGACGGCGGCCAGGAAGCCCGAAGTGTCGTCGCCAGTGACGATGGGCGCCGATGACCCCTGGCGGCTGGTCAGCTTGAGGGTCTGCGTCGCATCGTCGTAAACCGCGGTCACGTTGGCGGCCGAGGCCGTGATGCGCGACAGGACGCTGTTGACGGTGTCGTTTGCCGCGACCCCGATTTCGACACCGTTGACCGTGAACGACCCCGCTTGCACCTGCAGGCCCGGGTCCAGAAAGGGGGCGCCGAAGCCCGCGCCATTGAAGGCGGCATCGGGATTGACGCGGGTGCCGAAAGCGCCGGTGCCGATCCGGGCTGCGGCCAGGAAGCCGCTGCTGTCGTCCTCGAGCACGAGACCCGGGGTGTCCGCATCCGGGCTCAGCACCAGCTTGCCCTCGACCTCGTCGTAGCTTGCGGTGACGCCGGCATTGGCGCCATTGATCTTGCCGATCATCGATTGAAGCGAGTCCGCGCCGGCATTGACCGAGATCGAAACCCCGTTGAGCCTGAACGTGCCATTGCCGACACCGGCAAACTGGGTGGTCTTGGCGAACACCTGCTGGTCGTCGGGCACATTGCCGCGCACCGTGTTGGCGGCCGCGAGCCGGGTGGCATCGAGGAAGCCGCTGGTGTCGTTGCCGACCTCGATCAGATCCTCGCTGCCGGCGTCGCTGACGAGCTCGATGCGGTGGCTCGACTCGTTGAGACTGGCGGTGACGCCGACACCGGCGCTGTTGATCTTGTCGATGATCGTCAGCAGTGAATCGGCGGCGACGTCGACGGCGATGGTCTTGCCGTTGACGTCGAAGGAGCCGTTCGTCACAGCGCCGAATTGCGTGGTCTTGGCCAGCACCTGCCCGTCGTCGCGGATGTTGCCGCGAACCGTGTCGGCCGCGCTCAACCGGGCGGCGGCCAGGAAGCCCGAGCTGTCGCTGCCGATGGGAATCTCGTCTTCGTTGGCGTCGCTGGATTCCAAGTGGATCTTGTCGCTGTCCGCGTCGTAGCTGGCGACGACGCGCGCGCCCGAAGCGTTGATCTTGCCGATCAGCGACTGCACGGTGTCGGTCGCGACATTGATGCTGATCGCCTTGCCGTCGACGACGAAGGAACCATCGGTGACGCTGGCGAACTGCGCCAGGTTGGCCAGCACCACGGTGTCCTCGGCCAAGTGGCCGCGCACGGTGTTGCCGGTCTGCAATTTCGACGCGGCGAAAAAGTAGTGTGATTATTTGTTTAAGGAATAGACTCAAAAATTGCGGAAGTTAGCAAATTTATAAATTCTCACT
>JBBKVJ010000165.1:0-3731 GCA_037968375.1 Paracoccaceae bacterium
TACCTGAACCGAGCTTTCGCTCGCACTCCATTGAGGTTGCCGTTTCTTGTTCGGTGGCAAGCGCCACACATGTTCCAGCCGGCTGTCAAGCCAAGGGCTCAGATCGCGGAACTGCAGGATGAACCTGGCATTCGGGAACATCCTGTCGAGCTTGCGGAAATCGTCTGGCACCCCGTCACAGAAGGCATCGTAAAGATAATATATTAACGGCTTCGACGTGTTGCGCCATTTGGTTCCATGATAGGAATGATATCCCAGACCCTGAAAAACCTCATGCACGGATGTTGTCCCGGTCTTGTTGAATCCGATTGCGAAGACCTTTTCGGCCTTTCTGCCGGACAGAAATCGCTTGATCGCGGAACGCCCTGCCATCCGGGATTCATTCAGGTCAGTCATGATACGTCCTTATCGCCAATGTTGCCCGGAATACAGCATTTCGAATCCGACTTGAATCGCAGGGGCAGCGTTCCAGCTACCACACCGGATCAAATGCTCCGATACCACGGTATTTCACGCCCGAGCAGATCGGATAACAGCGCGATATCGGTGCGGAACAGGCGGGCCAGCTCCTGGCGCAAACCCGCATCCATCGGCGGCACCGGCCAGCTGTTCCAGCGGTTCAGCCGGTTCATGACCGGGCGAACGAAATCGCGATAGGGCGGTTTCAACAACCGGCTGCGCAACCGGCTTGGCCAGTTCAGCTGCCGGTCCAGCCACAGATGGCGCGGCAGCGAGCTTACCATGCTGCGCTTGCTCATATCCGGGACGAAATCCGGATCGACGCCGATATGCCGGCAGATGCCGGAAAACACCGCCTGGGGATCGGCCAGGAAATCATCATAGAGAAAGACGGCGATCTGCGAGCGCGGGAAAAGATCGAAATACCGCTTCAACTGCGCCCCATAGAAGCCTGCGCGCATGTAATGCCAATCCCAGCCCCAACCTTGGGCGATACGGTCCTCTTCGGCGGCCATAGCCGCCCGCAGGTCAAACGGCTCCAGCTGCGCCTGCCGGTTCATCATGTAATGCGAATAAAGCCGCGCCACCGGGTCGCGCAGGATCGCGACCAGCCGGACCTCGGGCAGCGTCTGCCGGATTCGGGGGGCGGCTGTCTCGAAATAGAGATAGCGCACCGAACCCTCGCCGATCGCCTTTGCCGTTCCCGCCGCATCGAAAAGGGCCGTATAGGTCTGCAGATCCGCCAACGACCAGTTGTAGAGCATCTGGCGCAAGATCGGGGCCGGGGCCGGGCCGCGCGGGCTTACCTCTTGCCCGGACAGGGCGAAGTGATTTGGCTCTTTCCAGCGCGGCACGAAAACATCCGGATGCTGCCCAAGATAGGAAATCAGCGAGGATGTGCCGCTTTTGGCCGCGCCGATGACGATGAAATCCGGAAGGGTCACGTCAGGCCCGAGCCGGTCGGAGACATGTGGAACCGGGGGGCAGGGGTCATTTCGACACCCCGATCAGAGCCAGGCCATCTTTGATGGCTCGGCTTGCGACCGCCCAGGAATAGAGATTGTTCACCGTCTGGTACCCCGCCTTGCCGATCCGTCGCCGGGCTTCGGGGTCTTTCACCAGCCGCTCGATCGCGGCAACGAAATCGGCGTCGCTCTCGGCAATCACAATGTTTTTTCCGTCGTGGATGTCGAGCCCCTCTGCACCCTTGGCGGTGCTGATCACCGGACAGCCCGCCGCAAAGGCTTCGAGGATTTTCAACCTCGTGCCGCTCCCCAGCGTGATCGGCAGAACGACGATGCAGGGTTGCGAAAGATAGGGAACGACACTGTCGACCGCACCGGTAACGGTGATATCCGGATCGGCCCCGGCGGCCTCGTACATCTCTGCCGTCGCACCCCGGCCCACCAACATCGCCTTCAGCGCCGTGTCACGGGCGCGCAGGGCAGGCAGGATGCCCGTGACCAGCCGCATCGCCGCCACGACATTCGGAGGATAGGCGTAAGTGCCGATATAGAGCAGGGCCGGATCATCACCTTGCAGGGTCTGCCTTTCCTGGGCGGCACAGGCCTTGGCCATCGCTGCAAGATCGACGGTATTGGGCACCACTGCCACGGGTGCCGCAGGATGGTAGGTTTCGCGCAGCAGATCGGCATCGAGCGCACTGCAGGCCCAGACCAGACTGGCCTTGCGCACGACACGGCCTTCGACCTTCCCCAGCCGCGCATTCAGAAACGGCTGGCGCAGCCTGTAGCGCAGTTTGGCCCCGGCCCGAATCCGGTCGACATCCTCGCGCAGTCGGGCCTCGATATTATGCGCATCGAACACGGTCGGGATGCCGACCGCGCGCAGCGGCGCCACATAACTGGCAAGGCTGATCTCTTCGACCACGGCCACATCATATGTGCCCCGCTTCAGGGCCGCTATATGGACCAGCGCATCCCGGTTTAGATAGCCATGCGTCATCGGATGCCGGTGCGGCAGAAAAAACCACGCCCCCGGGATTCTGATCCGCGGCAATTCGGGCTTGGGGAAATGCACCCAATGGGCGACACCCTCTACTGGGCGGACCACCTCTTCGGGGTCGCCGACCGACAGCACATCGACCGTACCAAGCGCACTTAGGGCGCGCAGGTTCTGCAGATTGCGCAGCGCGCCGCCGCCGTCGCTGCGATCGGGGGACCAGCGGGTGATAATCAGGCTGCGCATTGAACTACTTTCGCCCTGCGAGGGCCCCGCATTGCGCCAACAGGGCGTCCGCGGCGTCTTCATGCATTTCCGGAGAGGGGTAATACCGGTTCACCTTCCAGGGACTGCGCGCAAGATCGGGTCTGTCATTGCTTGTTTTCACCGTCGTCGGCAGCCCGGTAAACCGGCTGATCAGCGGCTGCGGCGAGCCCCGTGACGAGATGGATTCGACATAATCCCCGACCTTCTTTTGTGCCTCGGCCAGCATCCCGGGCGTCACCAGATGCGGAAAGGCGCCATAGAGCTTGCTGCTGCTGGTATATCTTTCTTGATATTGCGGTGTGCGTTTGGACATCCACAAGAGCACGACCGGAACCTCTATCCGGTCGATCAGGGCCGCAAGGCTATCGGTCCAGGCGCGGCGAACCTCGGCAACCAGCGCCTTTGTGCGCGGACGCGCGGCAAGTCCCGACAGTTGGCGCCCGATCCCGCCACCGACGGGTAGCGGCCCGCGCAACATTCGGGTCCAGGCCGCCGCCGCGCCCATCTTCTCGCCCGTCGCGCACAGCGTCACATATTCCAAACCGCCGCAATCGTAATAGGAATTGCTCTGACTGCGCGCCGACATGACCTGAAGCACGACGAAGCGGGCCCGGTTGAGATAGGGCAGAAGCGTTTCCTGTGTCAGGAAAAACTCCGGTCCCGCGCCGCCATAGCCCAGATTGAGAGCAGGCAGTCCGATCTGCGCGGCCAGAAGGTCCGGATAGGGTGTATCGCAAAAACAACCAAAGGTCTGCGCCGCACCGACACAGGCAAAATAGTCCCCCTTTTCGAGGGAAACCGGGGGCGGGCCGCGAAACGAAAGCCCCGTGCCGGTGAGTTCGTACATCCGGTAATCGACGATCTCGTGGTCTCTTTCCTGATACCCCGTAAGGTGCGGGCTGCTCTTTACGGGACTCAGGGTCTGCATTGTCTCATCCAATAGGGCATTACCAGCTACACTCTTTCTCGCAACCAATCAAAAAATTCGGCGCGCCGTCTTGGCAGCGTATCTTTCGGGGATAGATTTGTCCTGTGCAATAAAT
>JBBKVJ010000166.1:0-8006 GCA_037968375.1 Paracoccaceae bacterium
TCGGGCAGCAGGATGTGGTCGTTCGGCGCCTCGAACGTGGCGCGCGTTGCGGCAAGTCCCGAAGCGTCGGTCGTATAAGCGTCGCACGCACCGGCAAGATACTGCTGCTGGCCTTCGGCATTGGTCTCGATCGGCACCGGCTCGTAGCTGATGTTGTTGATGCGGAAGTAATCCGCGAGGTTCAGCTCGGTCGTGGTACCGGTCTGGATGCAGACCGTGGCGCCATCAAGCTCTTTCGCCGAGGACACGCCAAGCGCCTTCGGAACGATGAAGCCCTGGCCATCGTAGTAGTTCACGCCAACGAAATCGAACTTGAGGTCGGTGTCGCGCGAGAAGGTCCAGGTGGTGTTCCGCGAGAGCAAGTCGACCTCGCCTGCGGCAAGCGCCGTAAAGCGGGTCTGCGTCGTCAGCGGTACAAATTCGACTGCCATCGGATCGCCGATCACAGCCGCAGCCACCGCGCGGCACAGAGCCACGTCGAAACCTTCCCACACGCCATTGGCGTCGGGCGCCGCGAAACCGGCCAGACCAGTGCTGATGCCACAGCTGAGCTTGCCGCGCGCCTTGACGTCGTCAAGCGTCGCGGCCGCAGATGCACCGGCGACAAGGCCGGCTGCGGCCAGCGCGCCGAAGAATACGGATCTTTTCATTTTTACCTCTTCCTGATGGTCCGCCCATTTGCAGGCGGTTTATGCCGGGCCTGTGCGGACCGGGGTGATATGGTCAAAGCGGATCCCCGCCTTGCATGCGCGACTTTGTGCCAAATGGACCTCTGAGGTCAAGGGTTTGGTAGGGATCGACCGGGTCGCGTCGCTTAATATGCCGTTATCGCAGGCACGTTTGCTGTTTTACGCGGCGTTACGCAGGGGCGCGAACAAGGTCCAGAAAGCGCACGGCCTGCAGGAAATCCCGACGCTTGAGGGCACGCGCCTCGGCGGCCTCGTCGTCATGGCCCCAAACCTCGGCCTGCCAGGCCTCGTCGATCTCGGCAAGCGCCCACAGATTTTCCGGCGCGATGTGCCTGTGGTATGCTGCCAGGCCGATGATCAGCGAACCTGGGATGGTAACCAGATCGTGCAGGCCAGTCAGCGCGAACGGGTCGAGCGCCCCCACCGCAGTCTTGAGCCGATCCAGGCTTTGTGCCGGCTGCGCCAGCGGGACAACGCCCGCAGCCACCGTCAGCGGTGCGCCCAGCGCCTTGGCGGACCAAGCGAGCAACGGGTCCCAGGCATCGGCCTGCCGCTGCGCCAGCGCCTCGGGCGTCACCGCGCGGTAGCACAGCAGATCGGTTTCGCCATAGGCCGCCAGCATCGCCACCACCTCGACGCGCTGCGGCGTCACCTTTTCGATGGCCGAATTGGCGGCGCGCGTCAGCGGCATCGTGCGGGGATCGATTACTCCGCTCTGCGCGTCCCATTCCGCCGCGATAGCTTTGGCCAAAGCGGCGGAGGGCAGGACAAGTGCGGATTTCCCCGGTGTGTGGATCGTGCGGTCATCCAGCCGCACCTGCCAGCCCGCATCGGTCTTTTCCGAGCGCGCCGCCTTCCAGAACCGTTTTGCGGTCCAACCGCTCATGCCACGACCCCCCGGAACGAATCGAGTGCGGTGATCAGGTCGGCCCAGCTGTCGATGACGATATCGGCGGCGGTCAGGCGTTCGCGGGCGTGATAGCCCCAGCTGACGCCCACGGTCCGGTATCCGGCGGCGCGGCCCATCTCCATGTCGAACTCGGTATCGCCGACCATCACCGCGTCTCTGGCGTCCGTGCCGGTCGCATCGAGGGCAGCCAACAGCATCGAGGGGTGCGGTTTTGAGGGGTGATCATCGGCCACTTGCTGCGTGACGAAATAGGACTCCAGCGCGTGCAGCCCGATCAGATGATCGAGGCCGCGGCGCGACTTGCCGGTGGCCAGCCCGATCTGTAGCGACGTGTCCCGCGCCAACCCATCCAGCATCGCGCGGGTGCCGGGGTATAGCGGCGAGGCGGCGGCATCGCTGAGGCGGATGTGCTGGAAGCTGGCCTTGTAGGCCTCGACCATCCGGTCGGCCTCGGCCTCGTCGGCGTCGGGCACCAGGCGTCGCAGGGCGATTGGCAGCGACAGGCCGACGATCGACAGCGCGGTGTCGCGCGATGGCATCGGGCGGTCCGCTGCCGCAAAAGCGCCCTCGAGCGATGCCAGGATATGCGCCTGGCTGTCGACCAGCGTTCCGTCGACATCGAAGACGACCAGACGGCGCCTCATGCGTCGTCCGCAAAGGGATCGGGCGGCACCTCGGCCAGATCCCAGCCGACGCTGGACCAGGTCCGCGCCATGTGCTCGGGCAGTTCGGCGGTGATCGTGATGCGGGCGCCGGTCATCGGATGGTCGAAGCTGATCGTGCGGGCGTGCAGATGCAGCTTGCGGCTGATGTCGCCGCCCAACTGCGCGCCCCATCCGTCGCCGAGATTTTCCTGCCCGGACCCACCGTATTTGCCGTCGCCGATGACCGGGTGGCCGATCTCGGCCATATGCGCGCGCAGCTGGTGTGTGCGGCCTGTGATCGGCACCAGCGCCACCCAGGCGGCACGCTGCGCGAGTTTTTCCAGCACCGCGTAATCGGTCGTAGCGCGCTTGGCACCTTCGGTCGCGTCGATGTCGCGCGGGTGGATGCAGCGCATCTTTTCACCCTCGCCGCCGCGCCCGTGGCCCGGTGCCTTGACCAGGCCAAAGCGGATCGTGCCTTTCTTCGGGGCAGGCACACCGGCGACAACCGCCCAATAGATTTTCCGCGTCGCACGGTTGCGGAACGCTTCGGACAGGCGTCGGGCGATCTTGGTCGAGCGCGCCAGCAGCAGCACCCCCGAGGTGTCCTTGTCGAGCCGGTGCACCAGGCTCGGTTTTTCCGCCAGCCCGAATTTCAACGCCTCGGCAAGGGCGTCGACATGCCGGTTGCCCTGCCCGCTGCCACCCTGACTGGGCAGACCGGGAGGCTTGTTGATGGCAATGATGTGGTCGTCTTTCCAGATCACGGCGGCGCGGATCATTTCGGCATCGCTCGACGGCATCGGCGCGGGATCACGCTTTGGCGCCTCGTCCTTGGGCAACGGCGGCACGCGGATCACCATGCCGGGTCCGATGCGCGTGCTGGCCTTGACCCGGCCACCATCGACGCGCACCTGCCCGGTGCGGCACATCTTTTCGACGGCGCCTTGGGTGACCTGCGGAAATCGCCGCTTGAGCCAGCGGTCAAGACGGCTTTCGCCCTCGTCCTCGGCAACGGTCAGGGTCTTGACGGCACTCATGCGAAGGCCGCCCGGGTGAGGGTGATGCCGATCACGATGCCGCCCAAGGCCAGCACGACAGACCCCAGAACATAAGCCGACGCCAGCCCGGTCTGGCCGCGTTCGTACAGCGTCAACGCGTCGAGCGAGAAGGCCGAGAAGGTGGTGAAGCCACCCAGAAGGCCGGTTATCAGGAACGGCGCAAGCCTTGTGCCGCTTTTCTCGGCCAGAATGACCACCAGCGCACCCATCAGGACCGAACCGACGGTGTTCACGACCAGCGTGCCCCAGGGAAATCCCGGCCCGAAGGCGCGCATCGTGGCGACCCCGGTAAGATACCGGAGGCTGGCACCGATGGCACCACCAAAGGCGACCTGGGCAAGGGTTGCGATCATGGCGCCTCAATCGGGCGGCGGGGCGCGGGAGTCAAGCCGCGTGGCCCGCCCCCATGCACCACGCTCCGGGCTTGACCCGGGGCCAACTGGTGGTGGAGAGGCGTGCGAGGGGTCGAGGTTCCAGGTCGGGCCCGGAACGGCTTGGAGCGGGGTTCCGAGGTGGCGGGCTACGGGCTCTGGCGCTTGGCGCGCAGTTTGGCGAAGTAGTCGATGCGCTTTTTCAGCTCGCGCTCAAAGCCGCGTTCGAGGGGCTGATAAAGCACCGGGCGCTTGATGCCTTCAGGGAAATAGTTCTGGCCGGAAAAGCCGTCTTCGGCGTCGTGGTCATAGGCGTAGTCGGCACCGTAGCCTTCGTCCTTCATCAGCTTGGTCGGCGCGTTCAGGATGTGCTTGGGCGGCGGTTCGCTACCGGTGCGCTTGGCCTCGGCCAGCGCAGCCTTCCAGGCGGCGTAGACCGCATTCGATTTCGGCGCGAGGGCGAGGTAGACCACCGCCTCGGCCAGTGCCAACTCGCCCTCGGGCGAGCCGAGGCGCTCGTAAGTCTCCCAGGCCTGCAGGCAAAGTGCTGTGGCGTGGGTATCGGCCAGACCGATATCCTCGACCGCCATGCGGGTGATCCGGCGCGCCAGATAGCGCGGGTCTTCGCCGCCCGCCAGCATCCGGGCCAACCAGTAGAGGCTGGCGTCCGGGTCCGAGCCACGCACCGATTTGTGCAGCGCCGAGATCAGGTTGTAATGCTGGTCGCCCGACTTGTCGTAATTCGTCGCCCGCTTCATCAGGCGCTGGCCCAGTGCGGGGGCATCCAGCGGTTTGTCGACCTTCCAGGCCGATATCTGCTCGATCAGGTTGAGAAGTGCGCGGCCATCGCCATCGGCCATCTCCAGAAGTTGCTCGCGGGCTTCGGCCTTCAGCGGCAGTTTGGCGCCGATGTCCTTCTCGGCGCGCTGCGCCAAAAGCTCAAGATGTGCGGGCGTCAGCCGGTTCAGCACCAGAACCTGCGCCCGGCTCAGAAGCGCCGCGTTCAGCTCGAACGACGGGTTTTCGGTGGTCGCACCGACCAGAAGGATCGTGCCATCCTCCATATGCGGCAGAAACCCGTCCTGCTGGGCCTTGTTGAAGCGGTGAATCTCATCGACGAACAGCAGCGTGCCCTTGCCGTTGCGGCGCCGCAACTTCGCGGATTCAAAGACTTTGCGTAGTTCCGGCACGCCGGAAAAGATCGCGCTGATCTGCACGAATGCGAGGTCGGTCTCGTCCGCTAGAAGCCGCGCGATGGTGGTCTTGCCGGTGCCGGGCGGGCCCCAGAAGATCAGCGACGACAGCGTACCCGAGGCCAGCATGGTACCCAGCGGTCCGTCGGGTCCGAGGATTTTATCCTGGCCGATCACATCGGCCAACGCCTTGGGCCGCAGCCGGTCGGCCAAGGGGCGGGGCGCGCCGGAGGCCGGCGTGTCGGCAGCGGTGTCGAAGAGATCGGCCATGAGGTCATCCTATCCGTGCCGCATCATCCGCGAAAGCGGTCAGAGCCGAAAGCCAAGCTGGATGCGGCGACCGTTGCGCATGACCTCGAAAATCCAGGTGCGACCGCGCTCCGAGGCCAGTTCCGCCGCCTCGGTCGCCGTGCGCACCGACACGCGGTTGATCGACATCAGGACATCGCCGCGCCGTAGCCCGACGCGGCCCAGTCGCGCGCCGGGATCGATGACAACGACGCCTGCGGCATCCAGCGGCAGGTTCAGCTCGGCCAGAAGGCCGGGCGTGATATCGGCAACACTCAGCCCCGCAAGCGACAGGCCGGGCGGCACTGTCACCGGCGCCGTGTCCGAGGTGGCACCAGGTGGCGGGGCCAGCCGCACCTCCGCGATGCGAAGGCGCGCATTTCGCAGGTAGTCCACCGTGATGGTGCCGCCGTTGCCCGCCACCGTCAGGTGATAGATCATGTCTTGCGGGGCGCTGACCGGCGCGCCATTCAGTCGCAGGATCACATCGCCGATGTCGATCCCCGCTGCTAAGAACGGGCTGTCGGGATGCACCGCCGACACCAAAAACCCCTCGGGCCGACCAAGCCCCAAACCTTCGGCCAGATCCGAGGTCACCGCCTGCCCGGTGATCCCGGCCCAGGGCCGTTCGAACCGGGTAACGCCCTCGGCCGCCAATGCGACGAACCGAGCAACAAGATCGGCGGGGATCGCAAAGCCGATGCCGTTCGAACCACCTGACCGGGTCAGGATAGACGTGTTGATCCCAACTAGTCGGCCCGAGATATCGACCAGCGCGCCGCCGGAATTGCCCGGGTTGATCGCCGCGTCGGTCTGGATGAAATAGCCGCGCTCCGACCCCGTCGCCATGCCCGAGCGCGCAAGGCCCGAGACGATGCCGCTGGTGACGGTCTGGCCGACGCCGAAGGGATTGCCAATCGCCAGCACCAGTTCGCCGACCTCCAGGCTGTTACTGGCGCGCAGATCCAGCGCCGGCAGATCGCGGGCGTCGCGCAATTGCAGGACGGCAAGGTCGCTGTCCTCGTCGGACAAAAGAATATCGGCGGCATATTCGCGCCTGTCGTTCAGCACGACACGGATATCGCGTGCCTCGCCGACGACGTGATAATTCGAGACGACAAGGCCATCCTCTGACAGGATCACGCCCGAACCGAGCGAGTTCTGCAGCCGCGGCTCGGCACCGCCGAAACCGCGGAAAAGCGGCCCGAAGAATGGGTCTTCGGCAAACGGGCTGCGCTGCGCCGCGACGACGCGGCGGGCATAGATGTTCACCACAGCCGGGGCCGCACGCCGTACAACGGGCGCGAAACTGAGGCCGATCTCGGCCTGGTTTTGGGGCACGCGGGTCTCCGCGTGCCCCAGGCCCGTCAGGGCAAAGGCCAGGATGACGGCGGGAAAGACGGCGCGCATGGGACCTCCGGAATAGATCCCAAAGGATATGCGCCCGCCCCTCCACCTTCGCAAGCCACGACCCGGTTCCAGGCTCAGTGTAGCGTCGAGGTAAAGTCCATCGACACAACCTGATTCTCGATCGCGTCGATGGTCATCACCGGACCCATTGCCTTCATCGACACGCCCACGCGGTTGGCCCAGCGCGGCCAGCTTGCGGCCAGAAGCGTCAGGCAATGCGAAGCGCCAAGTTGGCGCGCCGCCGAACCCAACTCCTGGATCAGCTGCGCGTGAACCCGGCGGCGGATGCCTGCGGGCACGTCATGCGCCACGAAGAGGCGCGAGCTTTCCCAGACTGTGTCGGCAACCGGCGCCTCTTCATAAAGAAGGTTCGACGGGATGGTTTCCAGCAAACCCCGCTGCGCATCCCGGATCATGTAGGTGTAGATGCCACATTTCGCGGTGGTGGGCGTCAGCCGGTTACCGGCAAGAACCCGCCCCAGATCGTCATGGACGACAACCCAGCGGCTGGCCGGGGTGTCATACTGGTCGTATTCCATGCCCAAAGCCTCGGGCAGGTCCCATTTGTTCTGCACGATGAACAGCTCGCGCCGGGCGCGCAGCATGTTGGCGAAAAGCTCGCCGTGGTTGTGGATGTTGGCAAAAGACAGCGTTGTGGTCTGCATGTTTTCCTCCTGCAGGGTTGGTCGTAAACTTCAAACCTTGCGGAGGGCTGCACTCAAAGCAGTCGGTAGTCCTTGGCACGCTGAATGGCTTCGGCCGTCGTTCTGGCCATCAACCTGGTGCGCGCAGCCGTAATCCGGGCTTTCAGAGCACTTTCCGAAATCCCGATCTTCGCGGCTGCGGCAGCGTGCCGATCCCCCCCCGCAATGAATTTCAGCGCTTCGACTTGCGCCTTCGTCAGGTCGAGCGGCGGATCGGTCATCGCATGCAGGCGGTGAACCACCGCCTCGATGGATGCAATCTCCGCATCGGTGAACTCTCGATCCGCCCGTGCGAAACTTGCGATCGTGCGGGACTTGATCGGGCCAAGCGCGAACGTGACCCCGTGGTTCAAGCCATACTCCGCGGCCTCATTGAACAGGCCGAACGGGTCCATCAGGGCCGGATCGCTCCAGCGGATCCAGCCGGTGGTGCTGAACCCCCAGGCGGTCATCGGATCGCGCAGGACAAAGCCGTTTTCGGTGTAATGGTCGAGCCAGGTCTGATCGTAGGTCTGAAATGTCATGAGGGGAGAGGTGAAACGGATATGCAGGCCGATGAAATAGCCTTGAGGCGCAAAAGGCGCCAGATTTTTAAGCTCGAGATCAATTCTAGCCTGAACGGACATGTCTTTTTAGATAAGTTGCGCTCTGCACAGTCAACCGTAAATTGTAGAGTATAACGGGGCCATGCAAGCGAGGTTACGATTGTGGTTATTTCGGACGGAGACCTTGTTTT
>JBBKVJ010000167.1:0-7286 GCA_037968375.1 Paracoccaceae bacterium
GCCCACTGCGCTGCCTTCACCGGCCCGGCGCCACACTCTCCAGTTGTCGTTACGGCTACCGGCCCGGCACCCAGAACCCGCGTCACTGCCGCGATCACCCCCGCCTCGGCCCGCCCGAAATCAATCCGCAGCGGCGTCCCCACAGGCTGCAACCCGCCTGCGTCGACATGAAGACCACGCGCCGCAACCGGCGGATCGCTCGCCGTCACGCAGGCCCCAAGCGCCAGAACCACAGCGAGCGCCCACCTCATCGCGGGCTGCGCTTGGCCAGAATCCGCTGCAAGGTCCGCCGGTGCATCGACAACCGCCGCGCGGTCTCGCTGACATTGCGGTCGCACAGCTCGTAAACCCGCTGGATATGCTCCCACCGGACCCGATCCGCCGACATCGGGTTCTCCGGCGGCGGCGGCAGACCCTCGCCGCGGGCCAGCAAAGCGTTGGTGATGTCATTCGCATCCGCCGGTTTCGACAGATAATCCGTCGCGCCGATCTTTACCGCCGCGACGGCGGTCGCGATCGCGCCATAGCCGGTCAGAACCACGATCCTTGCATCGGGCCGCTTGTCGCGCAGGGCCTCGACCACGTCCAGACCGTTGCCGTCCTCCAGCCTCAGGTCGATCACCGCATAGGCGGGCGCTTTCCGCTGCGCGATGGATTTTCCCTCGGCCACAGTCTGCGCCAGTTCCGGCTCGAAGCCGCGTTTCTCCATCGCCTTGGCAAGACGGCGCAGGAACGGCTCGTCGTCGTCAACCAAAAGCAGTGACCGGTCCGGGCCAAGATCCTCGCCCAGCGTCTCCGACATGATGTGACCCTCCGCCATTCGCTTAGAATGATTCTAGAACATCGGCCGTCAAGGTCAATTCACCCCGCGACAGCCGCGAAACAGGCCACAGCCTCGGCGATCTCGTCGGCGGTGGCCTCGCGCCGGAAAAACTCGACGAAGCCGTGTTCGGGCAGCAGCAGATAGGAGAAGGTCGAATGATCCATCAGGTAATAATCCGGATCGCCGTCCTGCTTCTTGTAATAGGTCCGATATGCGGTCGAGGCGGCCTTGACCTGCTCGGCCGAGCCGGTCAGCCCGATCATCTTGGGGTGCATGTTTTCCGCAAAGTCGCCGACCACTTCGGGCGTGTCACGTTCGGGGTCGATCGAGATGAAGACCGGCGTCGCCGAAATGCCCATCTCTTCCAGCACATCCACCGCCTCGGCATTGCGCGAGACATCCAGAGGGCAGACATCGGGACAGAACGTATAGCCGAAATATACCAGCGACGGTTCGGTCACGACCTGAGTGTCAGTCACCGTCCGGCCCTGACCGTCGATCAGCGTGAACGGCCCGCCGATACTGCCTGCGCCGCCCGCGACGTTGGAGGCGCGGCATTCGGCAAAGGCATCATCACCGCCACGCGTAAAGGTCAGATAGGCCATCACCCCCAGCATCGCCGCCACCAGCGCCAGTGCCGATCCTGCATAAAGACGCATCATCTGAATTCTCCCGGCAGTCTGCCGCATTGATCGCCTGCCACGCGCCCCGTAACAAGGGCACACGATGCCACAGACGCGGAAAGGGCCTGCGTTGGCCGACCAGACCGATCCCGAAACCTCACCGCTGGCGCGTCACGCGCGTGGCGACTGGGTCAGGCTGCGCACCCTGATCGTGCTGCGCTGGATCGCGATCACCGGTCAGATCGTCGCGATCATGGCGGCAGACCGGGTGTTCGGTGTCCAGCTTGACCTCGGGCTGTGCTATCTGGCGATCGGCGCCTCGGTTCTGGCCAACCTGATCGCGATCTTCGTCTACCCCGGCAACAAGCGCCTGTCGGAAACCGAAGCAATGCTGACGCAGCTGTTCGACATCGCGCAGATCGGCTTCCTGCTGTATCTGACCGGTGGGCTGAACAACCCGTTCTCGCTCTTGATACTGGCGCCGGTCACGATTTCGGCCACCTCGCTCGACCTGCGCTCGACCGTGCTTCTTGGTGTGGCGGCGGCGGCGCTTCTGACGCTGCTTTATCAGTTTCATCTGCCGCTGATCCTGCGCGATGGCAGTGTTCTTGATCTGCCTGACCTTTTCGTCTTCGGCTTCTGGCTGGCGATCCTGATCGGCATGATCTTTCTGGCCGCCTATGCGCACCGCATCACCGAAGAAACACATTCGATGTCGGATGCCCTGGCCGCCACCCAGATGGCACTGGCGCGCGAGCAGAAGCTGACCGACCTGGGCGGTGTCGTGGCGGCGGCGGCGCACGAGCTGGGCACGCCCTTGGCCACGATCAAGCTGGTCAGTGCCGAACTGGTGGATGAACTGGGCGATCAGCCCGAGTTGCGGGCCGATGCGCGGCTGATCGGCGAACAGGCCGACCGCTGCCGCGATATCCTGCGCTCGATGGGACGTGCGGGAAAGGACGACCTGCACATGCGTCAGGCGCCGGTCTCGGCCTTGCTGCGCGAGGCGGCAGAGCCGCATCTGGGGCGCGGCAAGGTGATCCGCTTCGAGATCGCAGAAGACCCGGGTGATGTACGCGGGCAGCCAGTGGTGTTGCGGCGACCCGAAATCATTCACGGGCTGCGCAATCTGGTGCAAAACGCGGTCGATTTCGCCGCCACAACCGCCTGGGTCGGCGCCGAGTGGACCGAAACCACGGTGACCGTGCGGATCAGCGATGACGGTCAGGGATTTCCGCCGCAGGTTCTGGGCCGGATCGGCGATCCGTTCATGCGGCGGCGGAGCAGCGCGCAAACCGGCGTGCATCGCCCGGAATATGAGGGCATGGGCCTGGGACTGTTCATCGCAAAAACCCTTCTGGAACGGTCGGGTGCCACATTGCGGTTCGAGAATGCCGTCGACACGTTCCTGACCGGTGCCGTGTTGCGCGAGAAGTGCGGCGCTCTGGTCGCGGTGACATGGCCGCGCGCAGCGATCGCGCCGGACGACACGGAGGCGGCCGGCGGGCTGGGCGAAAACCGGCCCATCGGCGCCTGACGCGGTTACAAGTGACCGGGTCTTAACGGCACGTTAACTCTCTGGCGAGCATTGTCGAACTGGAAATTTACCGTATCGAAAGGGTCTTCGGAATGGCAGAGGCGGGAATCGGCGTCTTTTTGATGGTCGCGGCGGCCTCTTTCGGCACGGCGGCATTCACGCTGATCCTTGCCGCGCAAATGGCGGGGCGGCGCCAGCTACGCCGCAACGCTGGCCAGCTTTTGCATGGCGCAGAGACCGGAATCGCGTTTCTGTTCGATGGCGAGGTGGTGCAGGATGCCACCCCTGCCGCGAAAAAGTTTCTCCACGCCGCGCCTTTGGAGGGCACCGGCTGGGCACGCCTCGCGGGCCTGTTGCGGCACCGCTATCCCGATCTCGACACGGCGATGGCAAATCTTGCAACGGCTGGTCGGGTCGAACTGGCTGCGGCGGATGGCACTGACGACCGGCTGATCGCGGAATGGGTGTCGGGGCTGGCGCGCGTGGTTCTATTGGGCGCGGGACAGGTCGCGGCCAGCCACGATACCCACGCCGACGAACAAAGCCTGCGCGCGATGGAGGCCGAGCTGGAGACGCTGCGCAGTGTCGTGCAAACCGGTCCGGTCGCGGTCTGGAAACAGGCGCCGGATGGCACGATCCTGTGGGCCAACGAGGTCTATTTTGCGCTCGCCGCCGAGCTTCTGGGCGCGCAAGGCGCGCATTCCTGGCCGCCGCCGGCGCTGTTTCCGGTCTCCAGCGGCAACCTGGCCGATCAGGGCTTTGCACCGGCGCCGTTCCGGGCCGCGTTGCGGGGTCCTGACGGGCAACTGCACAGCTGGTTCGAATGCCACGGCTTTGCGGCGGGCGATCATCTTTTGTGCCATGCGGTGCCCGCCGACAATCTGGTGAATGCCGAAGAGGCGCTGCGAGAATTCGTGCAGACGCTGTCGAAGACCTTCGCGCAACTGCCGATCGGACTGGCGGTCTTCGACCGTGCCCGGCGGCTGGCGCTGTTCAACCCCGCACTAACCGATCTGACCACGCTTGGCGTTGAATTCATGGCCGGGCGGCCGACGCTGTTCGCATTCCTCGACAAGCTGCGCGATCATCGGCGCATCCCCGAGCCGCGCGATTACCGCTCGTGGCGGCAGAAGATCGTCGATCTCGAGGCGGCGGCGGCGGGCGGATTCGTGCAGGAAAACTGGACCCTGCCGTCAGGCCAGACGTTTCGGGTGACCGGCCGCCCGCATCCTGACGGCGCGGTGGCATTCCTGTTCGAGGATATTTCGGCCGAAGTCTCGCTGACCCGGCGGTTCCGCTCGGAGATCGAACTGGGCCAGACCGTGATGGACAGTCTGAACGAGGCCATCGCAGTGTTTTCGGCAAGCGGCATCATCACCTTCTCGAACGCGGCCTATACCGCACTTTGGGGGATCGACCCGGGCATCACGCTGGCCGAGACCGGTATCATTGAGGCGACGCGGCTGTGGCAAGCGCGAAGCGTGCCAACGCCGATCTGGGGCGATGCGCGAGAATTCCTGGCCACCAGCGGCGAGCGGGCCGAGTGGACCGGTGCGGCGACCCTGACCGACGGCCGGGTCATGACCTGCCGGTTCCAGCCGTTGTCAGGCGGCGCTTCGCTGGTTGGCTTTGCCGTGGCGGAAGCGGTCGCGCGCCCCGCCGAACCGCGGGCCCGGAAAAAGCGCCCGATGCCAGCGGTGTCGGGGGGCTGATCCCGGCTGAGTCCTGGCCGGTACCGCCCGTATCGCCTCTTGCCGCGCGGTGTCGGCCCGGTAAGAGTGGCGACATGCCCAGCCTTGCCGCCAATCTCACCTCCAATGTGCCCTGCCGACAGGTTCTGCCGCTGGCATCCGAGGCGGAAACCTCGGGTTTTGCCAAGGCCCTGGCACCGATCCTGGGACCGGGCGACGTCCTGTTGCTGAACGGGCCGATCGGGGCGGGAAAGACGCATTTCGCCCGCGCTCTGATCCGCGCGCGTCTGGCGGCAGCCGGGGCCCCGCCCGAGGGTATCCCGTCGCCGACCTTCACCCTGGTGCAAAGCTATGTGGCCGGAAAGTTGCAGATCTGGCACGCCGACCTCTATCGGCTGACCGGTAGCGACGAGGTTGCCGAGCTTGGCCTGGAAGAGGCGTTCGAGACAGCGCTTTGTCTGGTCGAGTGGCCAGACCGGCTGGGCCCGCTGGCGCCCGCCACGGCCCTGACGCTGGACTTTGCGTACGGTGCCACTGCCGATGCCCGAATGTTGACGCTGAGCGGATCGCCCGACTGGGCCGCGCGCCTTATGCCGCTACTGGACCGCTCGCATGGCTGATCGCGCCGAGGCCGCCGGGCAGTTCCTGGCCAATGCGGGGTGGGGCACGGCCAGCCGGGCGCCGTTGGCGGGCGACGCCTCGCTGCGCCGCTACGAACGCCTGACAGGCAAGGACGGCACGACCGCCGTTTTGATGGACGCGCCGACCGGCACGGGTGAGGATGTGCGCCCGTTCCTGACCATCGCGCGGCATCTGGATCGGCTTGGCCTCAGCGCGCCCAAGCTAATGGCGGTGGACGCGGTGAACGGCTTTTTGCTGCTCGAAGACCTGGGTGACGATCTTTTTGCCCGCGTCGTCGAGCGCCAGCCCGACCTGGAACCTGCACTTTACAGCGCCGCCGCCGATGTTCTGGCCGAATTGCACCGTCACCCGCCGCCGCCGGGCATGGCGCCCTACGATGCCCACACGATGCCGCCGCTCGCCGCGCTGGCCTTCGACTGGTATTTTACCGGCGCAATCGGCACCCCTGCCGCGAAAGTGCTGCGCGCCACTTTCCTCGGCGCCATGCAGGAGGCGCTGGAAGACCATGCGCCGACGCCGAAACCGGTGCTGGTGCAGCGCGACTATCACGCCGAGAACCTGCTGTGGCTGCCCGGACGCGACGGCGTCGCGCGGGTCGGCCTCCTCGACTTTCAGGACGCCCGCGCCGGTCACCCGGGCTATGACCTGATCTCGCTGGTCGAGGATGCCCGGCGCGATGTCTCCGAAGCCATCCGGACGCTGACCATCCGCCGTTATCTCGACCTGACCGGTGGCGACGCGGCGCCGTTCCAGGCCGCCCTTGCCGTTCTTGGCGCGCAGCGCAACCTGCGTATCCTCGGGGTCTTCGCGCGGCTGTCAATGCACTATGGCAAACCGCATTACGTCGATCTGATCCCGCGCGTCTGGAGCCATCTGCAGCGCGACCTCATGCACCCCGCCCTGGCGCCGCTGGCCCGCCTGACCGAGGCGCTGCCCGCGCCCACGCCCACCATCGTGCAACGATTGAAAGACCTATGCGGCACAGTCCCGACGCGCTGATGATCTTTGCCGCCGGGTTCGGCACCCGGATGGGCGCGCTGACCGGGGCGCGCCCGAAGCCGCTGATCAGGGTGGCGGGGCGGACGCTGCTGGATCACGCGCTGGATCTGAGCACCGGGCAAGGGATCGCTCGCACGGTGGTCAATGCGCATTACCGTGCCGACCAGATCGAGCGGCATCTGGCCGGGCGGCAAGGGGTCACGGTGGTGACCGAAGCCCCCGACATTCTCGAAACCGGCGGCGGGCTGAAGGCGGCGCTGCCGATGCTGGGCGGCGGCGCGGTATTCACGCTCAATTCCGATGCCGTCTGGACCGGGCCGAACCCGTTGGCGTCGCTTGCGGCGGCCTGGGACCCCGAGCAGATGGATTGTCTGGTGCTGCTGCTGCCGCCCGAGCGGGCCACCGGCCACACCGGCAAGGGCGATTTCGACAGCGACGATGCGGGGGTGCTTCGGAGGGGGGTTTCGCTGGTCTACTCCGGCGCGCAGATCGTCAACACGGCACGTTTGTCCGACATTCCAGACCGCGTGTTCTCGCTGAACCGCGTGTGGGACCGTCTGATCCCCGCGGGGCGGCTGCATGGGGTAACCCATACCGGCGGCTGGTGCGATGTTGGGCGACCCGACAGCCTGCCCTTGGCCGAGGCATTGCTATCCGGTGCGCCCGATGTTTGACTCAGGCGACACGCCGCGCCTGTTCGGCCTGCCCCCCGGCGCCGATTTTCCTGCCCGCGTGGCACTGGGCCTGCGCGACCGGATGGCCGGTCAGCCGCCCGAGGCGCTGGCCCGCGTCGAGGTCTACGTCAACACCCGTCGGATGCAGCGCCGGCTGAAGGTGCTGCTGGCGGCTGACGGACCGCTTCTGCTGCCGCGCCTGCGGCTGGTCACTGACCTCGGCGCCGATCCCGCGCTGGCCCTGCCGCCCGCCACCTCGCCGTTGCGGCGGCGGCTGGAGCTGGCGCAGCTGGTCCT
>JBBKVJ010000168.1:0-12332 GCA_037968375.1 Paracoccaceae bacterium
ATCCTCGCGCAACCGTTCGCCGGCCTGCATGCCATGGCCCGGAAACGGTGGCGAAGTCGGGCCGGGGCGGTCGACATATCGCGCGTCGTCGCCGACCAGCCGAAACGAAAAGGCGCGGCGCCGGACTGCGGCGTTGTTGCCACGTGCGCCGTGCAGGATGCCGTAGTTGAACGCCACCGCGTCGCCCGGCTGCATCGCCCATTCACGGATCTCCATGCTTTCGGCATCGGGGTCGGGGACGGCCATGTAGGCGTCTGGGTCGGGGTAGAAGCTGGTATCGGCCAGCCAGCGCTTCGGCAGCACCGGCTTCGGCCAGAGATGCGAGCCTGCCACACAGCGCAGGCCGGCATCGGTGACCGGATCCAAGGGCGACCAGAAGCTGACCGTTTGCCGGCCTTCGACGAAGTAATAGGGGCCGTCCTGATGCCAGGGCGTGGGCTTGGCGGTGCCCGGTTCCTTCACCAGCACATGGTCGTGGAACATCTGCACGCTGTCCGAAGCCATCAGATCGGCGGCAACCTCGGCCGCGACGGAGGTACGGATCACCGTTTCGAATTCGGGTATCCGGGTCCAGTTGCAGTAATCGTCGAAAAACCGCCCGGCCTCGCCCGGTTTGAGGTTTTCGGCGGCATGGGGCCCGGGTTCGGCCATGTTGCGCTCGACGCCCGCGCGCAGGGTCTCGACGTGATCGGCAAAAAGGCCGCGGATCAGCACCACGCCATCGCGCTGGTAGGTGTTGATATCGGCGTCGCTCAGCAAGTCATGGGTCATCGCGTGTCTCCCCTCAGGCATGCCTCTTCTGCCGCAGGCGCGGGGCGAATGGCAATGCCAGCTTGCAAGACGGATGCCGGGAAGATGCGAAAACCGGGGCGCGATGGCCCCGGTCTTGCGTTACTCTTCGGTCGTGACCTCGGCCTCTTCCCGCTCGGGGCGCGGTTCGCGCGGCGGGCGACCGATGACTTCGCGCAACTCGTCCAGCTCGATGAAATTGTCAGCCTGACGGCGCAACTCGTCGGCGATCATCGGCGGTTGCGAGCGGATCGTCGAGACCACCGAAACCCGCACACCCTGCCGTTGCAGGCTTTCCACCAAGGGCCGGAAATCGCCGTCGCCCGAGAACAACACAATGTGATCGACGCGCGGCGCCAGTTCCATCGCATCGACGGCCAGTTCGATATCCATATTGCCCTTGACCTTACGGCGGCCCTGGCTGTCGGTGTATTCCTTGGCCGGTTTCGTCACCATCGAGAAGCCGTTGTAATGCAGCCAGTCGACCAGCGGACGGATCGGCGAATATTCCTCGTTCTCCAGAAGGGCGGTATAATAGAAGGCGCGCAACAGCTTGCCCCGCCGCATGAATTCCTGGCGCAGTAGTTTGTAGTCGATATCAAAGCCAAGCGCCTTGGCTGCTGCGTAGAGGTTGGCGCCGTCAATAAATAACGCGAGCCTCTCATCACGATAAAACATCAGGAAAACTCCTTCGAGACGCCGAGCCTCCGGTTACGTCCGGGGGAAATGGCATATGATAGAATACGGTGAACCGCGCCGTACATAGAGATGTGCGAATGTCAGACAAGCGGGTCGGACGACGCATGACCGTTATCTTGCCACATCAACGTCGCGCGCGCAGCGTTGTTCCCGGGGCGATGACGTAAGACGGAGGGCGCGCAGTGCCGCCCGGTCGTGCCCAGGGTCGTCCGGGGACGTCCCCAGGCAGGGTGACGACCCGATGCTGCGCGTGGGCAGGTCGATGCACGGAATTTTGTCCGGATTGCTTCCGGAAATCCGGTTGTCAAGCGCTTTCAAAGGCCCTATGACCACGTTTCGTATTTCCTCACCCGACTGGAGACAGCCATGGCCCGCGTGACGGTCGAAGACGTCGTAGACAAGGTTCCCAACCGTTTCGAGATCGTATTGCTTGCCTCGCACCGCTCGCGCGAGATCGCAGCCGGTGCGACACCGACGATTGAGCGGAACAACGACAAGAACCCGGTCGTGGCGCTGCGCGAGATCGGCGATGAGACGCAAAGCGCTGATGATCTGCGCGAGCGGATGATCGCCAGCCACCAGACCCAGATCGAAGTGGACGAGCCGGAAGAAGACGCGATGGCGCTGTTGATGAGCGCCGAAGCCGACCGGCCGTCGCAGGACGACATGTCTGAAGAGAAACTCCTCCGGGCGCTGATGGAAGCGCAGGAAATGAAGTAAGGCCGCGCCCGCGGCCTGCTTGGGCGGGTGAGGGATGATCGACGTCGAAGACCTGATCGCCCTCGTTCGCAACTACAATCCCCGAACGAATGAGGCGATGCTGCGTGAGGCCTTTGCCTACGGCATGCGCATGCACGACGGCCAGATACGGCATTCCGGCGAACCCTATTTCTCGCACCCCGCCTCGGTTGCGGCGATCCTGACCGAACAGCAACTGGACGATCAGACGCTGGTGACAGCCCTGCTGCACGACACGATCGAGGATACCAAAAGCACCTACGCCGAGGTCGAGCGCCGGTTCGGAACCGAGGTGGCGGAACTGGTCGATGGTGTGACCAAGCTGACCAATCTGCAGCTGTCGTCATCGGAAACCAAGCAGGCCGAAAACTTTCGCAAGCTGTTCATGGCGATGTCCAAGGACCTTCGGGTGATCCTGGTCAAGCTGGCCGACCGGTTGCACAACATGCGCACGATCCGGTCGCTGCCGCAGGCCAAGCAGGCCCAGAAGGCGCGCGAGACGATGGAGATCTATGCGCCCCTGGCCGGTCGCATGGGCATGCAGTCGATGCGCGAAGAGCTGGAGGACCTGTCGTTCCGGGTGCTGAACGCGGATGCGCGCAACTCGATCATTCGGCGGTTCATCACCTTGCAGCGCGAATCGGGCGATGTGATCCACAAGATCACCGGCGATATCCGGTCGGAACTGGACCGCGAGGGGATCGAGGCCGAGGCGTTTGGGCGCGCCAAGAAACCCTATTCGATCTGGCGCAAGATGCAGGAAAAGGATCAGGGCTTTTCGCGGCTGTCCGACATCTACGGGTTTCGGATCATCACCGAGACCGAACAGGATTGCTACCGCGTGCTGGGCACGATCCACCGCCGCTGGCGCGCCGTGCCGGGGCGGTTCAAGGACTACATCAGTCAGCCGAAATCGAACGGCTATCGGTCGATCCACACCACCGTCTCGGGCCGCGACGGCAAGCGCGTCGAAGTGCAGATCCGCACCCGCCAGATGAACGAGGTCGCCGAGGCGGGCGTTGCAGCGCACTGGGCCTACCGCGACGGAGTGCGCGCCAAGAACCCCTTCGCCGTCGATCCGGCCAAGTGGATCGCCACCCTGACCGAGCGCTTTGACACCGAGGATCACGACGAGTTTCTCGAGCATGTGAAGCTTGAGATGTATTCCGATCAGGTGTTCTGCTTTACCCCCAAGGGCGAGGTGATCCAGTTGCCCAAGGGGGCGACGCCCCTGGATTACGCCTATGCGATCCATACGCGGATCGGCGACAGCTGTGTCGGTGCCAAGGTCGATGCGATCCGGGTGCCCTTGTGGACCCGACTCAGGAACGGTCAGTCGGTCGAGATCATCACCGCCGAGGGGCAGCGACCGCAGGCGACGTGGCTGGATATCGTGGTCACCGGCCGTGCCAAGGCGGCGATCCGGCGCAGCCTGCGCGAGGAAGATCGCGGCCGGTTCATCAAGCTGGGGCGCGAACTGGCGCGGGTCGGGTTCGAGAATGTCGGCAAGCGTGCGACGGCCAAGGCGTTATCGACCGCCGCGCGTACGCTGGGACTGCCCGACGGCGAAGAGCTTTTGGCGCGGCTTGGCAGTGCCGAGCTGACATCGCGTCGGGTGATCGAGGCGCTATACCCCGAGTTTGCGCTGGCGCCGGGCGATGAGGTCGAACCGGGCCGCGCGGTGGTGGGCCTTGCCCCCGGGCAAAGTTTTGACCGGGCGACCTGCTGTCAGCCGGTGCCGGGCGAGCGGATCGTCGGCATTTCGTGGCGCGGGCGCGGCGTGGTGGTACATGCAATCGACTGCCCGACGCTGATCGATTTCGAGGAGCAGCCGGAACGCTGGGTCGATCTGGCCTGGCAGGAAGGCCGGCATCCGGCGGTGCATACGGTGCGGCTGATGGTCACAATCCGCAACGATGCGGGGGTGCTGGGGCGTATTTGCACATTGATCGGCGAGCAGAAGGCCAATATCTCGGACCTGCAATTCATCGACCGCAAGCCGGATTTCTATAGACTGCTGATCGAGGTCGATCTGCGTGACGCCGAACATCTGCATACCGTGATGACGGCGCTGGAGGCGGAAAGCGACGTGGCGGCCATCGACCGTGTCAGAGAGCCCGGTCGCAAGCCCTGAGGCCGGATCAGGCCCGAAGGAGGAGAGGCGTTGGTTTTCAAGCGCCGAGACAGGCGAGGCGCCTGGCGGATCGCCAGGGAGGCGGTCTACCCCAAGGGCGGGTGGACGCGGGCGTTCTATTACGTGCGCCACCGGGTCAACCGCCTGCCTGACACGCCGGAAAAGATCGCGCGCGGCGTCGCGGCGGGGGTCTTTGCCGCGTTCACGCCGTTCTACGGGCTGCATTTCATCACCGCCTTCATTGTCGCCTGGGTGATCCGGGGCAATTTCATCGCCTCGGCGATCGGCACGTTCTTCGGCAATCCGCTGACCTATGTACCGATCGGGGTGGTGGCGCTGGAGACCGGGCATTTTTTGCTGGGCGGATCGTTCGACAAGTCCCGGCACGGGTCGTTTCTGGCCGGGTTTGCGGCAGCAGCGCGTGATCTGAAGGATAATTTCCTGGCGATCTTCACCGAGGCGCGGGCGGACTGGTCAGGGTTGGCGCAGTTCTATCACGATGTGTTCCTGCCCTATCTGGTGGGCGGCGTCGTTCCGGGGCTGATTGCCGCCGGGGTCTGCTATTACCTGAGCGTGCCGGTGATCCGCGTCTACCAGAACCGGCGCAAGGGCCGGCTGAAGGCGAAACTTGCCGACATCCGCGCCAAGGCGGCGGCCAAGAAGCTTGAAAAGGCACGAGACAAGGAGGGCCGAAATGACCCGCGATAAACTGCGGCCGGGAAAATTGCGGCTGGGCGTCAACATCGACCATGTGGCGACGGTCAGGAATGCCCGCGGATCGGCCTATCCCGATCCGGTGCGCGCGGCGAGGTTGGCCGAAGAGGCCGGCGCCGATGGCATCACCGCGCATCTGCGCGAGGACCGGCGGCATATCTCGGATGCCGATATCGAAGGCCTGATGGCGGCGCTGACGCTTCCCCTGAATTTCGAGATGGCGGCGACCGACGAGATGCAGAAGATTGCTTTGCGGCATCGCCCCCATGCGGTCTGCATCGTCCCGGAAAAGCGCGAAGAGCGCACCACCGAGGGCGGCCTGGAAGTGGCGCGCGAGGAAAACCGGCTGGCGCATTTCATCGCGCCGCTTGCCGAGGCCGGTTGCCGGGTGTCGATCTTCATCGCCGCCGACAAGCGTCAGATCGAGGCCGCGCACCGGATCGGGGCGGCGGTGATCGAATTGCACACCGGCGCCTATTGCGACGCCCATGCCGAGGGCCGGCTGGCCGACCGCGACGCCGAACTGGCCCGGCTGACCGAAATGGCGGGTTTCGCCGACAGTCTGGGGCTGGAGGTTCATGCCGGTCACGGCCTGACCTACGACACGGTCGCGCCGATCGCGGCGTTGCCGCAGGTGATCGAGCTGAACATCGGCCATTTCCTGATCGGCGAGGCGATCTTCCGGGGGCTGACGCCGGCGATTGCCGAGATGCGGAGGTTGATGGATGCCGAGCGGGGCTGATGCCGTGGCGCAGGCCGCTACTGCACCACGATCGGCAGCGACACCGTCGCGACCTCATCCGAGGCGGCATCGCTGAAGATGAACTCCAGCACGTATTCCCCCGACCCGATCCCGGAAAGGTTCAGCGGAACATTGACGTAATATTCGGTCTGACGCGCCAGTGACCGTGTGGACGTCTGCATGAAATCCGGGTTCATGAACAATTGCTGGCCGGTCGAAGTCAGGATTTTCAGCGCGATGGTCAACCGCAGGACATTCTCGTCGGCCTCGGCCTGCCAGCCGTAACCGGCGGGTTCCAGATAGACATGGACCGGCTCGCCCGCCGCGAAGACGTTCGAGCCGCGATCGCGCGCCATGCCGTAGACCGGTGCGGGTTCGGTGACGAAAATCGCCGTGTCGACGCGCAAAGGGGCCGCCTCCCACGCGGTATGATAGGCGGCGCGCGCGTCGTCGAGCGCGTCGGCCGACGCCGTAAGGGGCGCAAGCGCCAGAGCGATTGCGAGTGACAGATTTCGCATCGGTGACCTTATCCTCCGCATCCAGGACGTCTGGGCCACGAACCAGTCGCGACCTCTTCAACGAAAGGTATTGTTCTGTGGGACTACGGCAAGACTTGGGCGAACTGGGGGTCATTTGCCCGCTTTGGCGTGGCGGCGATACAGAAAAGCTGTTCAGCTTGCAAGGTTTTCCGACCAGCCTGGACGCAACTGGCACCGGTGCGGTTTGGCAATCGTTTCATGGTTCGGACGTTTCCGCGCGACTCGCGGGCGCATTGGATGGACCCTCGGCCATCAGCGTCGCGATCTCGGCTCCGAGTTGCAGTTCCGATACCTCGCCAAAGTGATGCGCACGCAGATTGCCATTTCGGTCGATCAGGACAAGGCTTGGCGTGCCGCGCATGCCGTAGCGAGCCATCGTGATCGGAATATCGCCGTCACCGGTCGCATCGACGCCGACCGGGAAGGTCAGCTTGTATTCAAACAAAAACGCCTCCAGTGACACCGGCGTCATCGCCGCGGGATGCTCGAACACCGTGTGCAACCCGATCACCGCAACGCGATCTTTCGGGAACATGCGGTGGACGGCGCCCGCCAGCGGCAATCCATGCGCGACGCAGCCGGGGCAGAGCATCTGAAACGCCTCGATCAGCACGATCTTGCCACGCAGTCCGGCAAGTGTGATCGCGATTGGCGTGTTGAACCACTGGCTGACAGACCATTCGGGGGCCGCCTGAAGATCAGTCGTCACTGGTCGCGCCAATGATCGTTGGCCAGTGCGACGGTCTGGAAGTTGACCGCCACCACCGAGGACACCGCGATTAGCGCAGCCGCGTCGCTGTCGTAGTCCGGGCGCAGCTTTTTGCGCGTCTCGCCGTCGGGTTGGGTCAGCTTGATCGCCATGCGCGACAGCTTTATGGCCAGAGCATATCCGCTTTCGGGATCGGGGGTGATCAATGTGGGTAGCCAGGTATCAGCCACGGCAGATTCTCCTGTTCCTGGGCGGGCCGCAAAGGCACGGCCCGCAGCCCTTATAGGTCTATTCGATCCTGCCGGGCAGACTCAGATCGCCCGAGGCCACGTCGAATACGTCCGTTACACACAGGAGTGGCGCGTGAAGGTTGCCGTTGACCCTGAGCGCCGAGGTCACGCCGTCATACCCGGCCCCTGCCGCCGCCTCGCCCGACGCCAATGCGACGGTCACGGTCACTTCGGCCCCCGACAGGATCGGGGTAAAGCCGGGGCTGTCGATATAAAGCGGCAGGCCAGGCCAGGTTACCGGCAGCGCGGGCGTTTCGCCTTCGGGAATGTCGCGAACCGAAAGCATGCCCGCGCCGCAATCGTCATTCGGGGCCAGCACGACCCAGTGGCTGTGCCACGCCGCGCCGTCATTTCCCAGGTCGCCGTCGCCGGTTTCGTCGTAAAGCGGCGTGTCGTCGAAATCGGGGTGGCTGGTTGCCGCCAGCGCAAGGATGCCACTGGCGCCCTCGAACCCGACCGTCGCAGGGTCGAGCGCTACCGGCCAGACATAGGCATGAACCGGCGCGCCCGCGAGGGTGCCCGCAGGGTCGGGCCTGTCCGCGCCGGCGATTCCGGCGGTCGTCATGTGGAAGGTCAGGCGGTTGCCATCACGATGGATATGGGCGGCGAGGATGTCGAGGCCTGCCGTCACCGCCTCGGACCTGTCGGACAGGATCGCGCCCTTCTGGTCGATCGCACGGGTACCGTCGGCATGGGCGGGCAGGGTGAGGGCTGTCAAGACGGCCAGGCCTGGAAAAAGGTATGTCATTGAACGGTTCCTTTCACTGTGGGGAAGGCCCGTCTTGGTAGTAGCGAGTCGATACTATTGCAAGGGTAATTTTGACTCGCTACAATTCGGTCATGAATACGAACACTGAAATCGCCGCACTTCTTGACCGCCTCACGCGTCTGCACGCGGCGGATCGGCGTTCGGGTAATCTGAATGACGCGCAGCTTGCCGCGCTTGACTATCTCGGCCGGGCCAACCGGTTTTCCCGCGCGCCTTCCACCGTCGCCGACTATCTGGCCGCGACACGGGGCACCGTATCGCAGACGCTGAAAGCGCTTAGCCGCAAGAGGTTGGTGACCGAGACCGGTTCGCAGACCGACCAACGCGTGCGGCGCTATGATCTAACCGCCGCAGGGGCTGCGGCAGTTCAGGCCATGTCGGGTCCCGACCTGCCCGAAGCGGAGGCGCGCGTGGCAGCCAGGGCGTTGCGCACGCTTGTCGCCAAGATGATCGCAGCGCGCGACGGACGCAGCTTTGGACTGTGCCGCACCTGCCGCTACCACCAGGAACGGCCCGAGGGACGCCATTGCGCGCTGTTGCAGCTTGCGCTTCGGCCCGAAGAGGCCGATCAGATATGTCGCGAACACAGGGTGGCAGCCTGATGCGGGGCGCGTTCCGCAGGGCCTTTCGGGAAACGGTATGATCCTCGGCATCGGCACCGATCTGGCCAATATCGAGCGGATCGAGGCGACCCTAACGCGGTTTGGCGACCGGTTCCGCAATCGCGTTTTCACCGAGATCGAACAGCGCAAGGCCGAACGCCGCCGCGATGTGGCGGGCACTTATGCCAAGCGTTGGGCCGCGAAAGAGGCCTGCTCCAAGGCGCTGGGAACCGGCCTGCGCATGGGGATCTCGTGGAAGGACATGGCGGTCTCGAACCTACGCTCGGGTCAGCCGGTGATGCATCTGACCGGCTGGGCCGCCGAACGTCTGGCGGCAATGACGCCCGAGGGGCACGAGGCGATTGTCCACGTCACCCTGACCGACGATCACCCCTGGGCGCAGGCCTTCGTTTTGATCGAGGCGCGGCCCAAAAAGCCGTGATCGGCGTGGCCTTGACTTGGCCACCGCCCGCCCGCATGAACCCCCGAACTTTCGTCAGGCAGGAAAACCAACATGGCAAGCGGCGCGGACAACAAGGACGGCTGGTGGGAAACCGTCAAGACCGTGGTCTATGCGTTGTTGATCGCGGGGGTTTTCCGCACCCTGTTCTTTCAGCCGTTCTGGATTCCCTCGGGCTCGATGAAGGACACGCTGCTGATTGGCGATTTCCTGTTCGTCAACAAGATGGCCTATGGTTATTCGCGCTATTCCTGCCCGTTCGCGATCTGCCCGATCTCGGGGCGGCTGTTCGCGGGCGAACCCGAACGCGGCGATGTCGCGGTGTTTCGCCATCCGGTGAACGGCTCGGACTTCATCAAGCGGGTGATCGGCCTGCCCGGCGACCGGGTGCAGATGATCGACGGTCAACTGCAACTGAACGGTGCGGCGGTGCCGACCGTGCCTGCCGGGACCTTTACCGAGGTCTATGAAAAACAAGGTCCGATTGGCGGCTATCCGCGCTGCGAAAACGCGCCGGTCGGTCAGGGCGGCGCCTGCACCAAGACGCGCACCCGCGAAACGCTGCCGGGTGGGACGGCGCATGATGTCCTGAATATCGACAACGGGTTTGGCGACAACACCCCGGTTTTCACGGTGCCCGAGGGACATTATTTCTTTATGGGCGACAACCGCGACAACAGTCAGGACAGTCGTTATGCTCAGGCAGCGGGCGGTGTCGGCTTTGTGGCCGCGGAATACCTGGTGGGTCGTGCCGACCGGATCATGTTCTCCTCCGCAGGCCGGTCGATGTTCTACTTCTGGACCTGGCGCTCGGACCGGTTCTTCAAGGCGGTCGAGTGAAGCTCGGGGCGGACCTTCAGGCCTTTTCCGCCCGTATCGGGCATGACTTCGCGCGCCCCGAACTGTTGATCCGCGCCGTCACGCATGGCTCGATCGCGGGGGCCGCCCGCCCTGACAACCAGCGGCTTGAGTTTCTGGGCGACCGAGTGCTGGGCCTGGTGATGGCCGAGGCGCTGCTGGCCGCCGACACCGGCGCCTCCGAGGGCCTGTTGGCGCCGCGCTTCAACGCGCTGGTGCGCAAGGAGACCTGCGCCGATGTGGCGCGCGAGACGGGTTTGGGCGAGGTGCTGAAACTTGGCCGCTCCGAAATGATGTCGGGCGGGCGCCGCAAGGAAGCTTTGCTGGGCGACGCGATGGAGGCGGTGATCGCGGCGGTGCATCTGGACGCCGGGTTCGATGCGGCGCGCGCGGTGATCCTGCGGCTATGGGACACGCGAATCGGCGCGGTCGAGGCCGACGCGCGCGACGCCAAGACAGCGCTGCAGGAATGGGCGCAGGCCCGCGGTCTGGCGCCGCCCGACTATGACGAGATCGCCCGCGAAGGGCCGGACCACGCGCCGGTCTTTACCATCGAGGCGCGGCTTGCCTCGGGGCAATCGGCGCGCGCCACGGCGGGCGCCAAGCGGCAGGCGGAACAGGCGGCGGCCAAGGCGCTGCTGGATCAGGTGGAGAATGGCGATGGATGAGGCAAGAAGGGCAGGATTTGTCGCGCTGATCGGCGAGCCCAACGCCGGGAAGTCGACGTTGTTGAACCGGATGGTCGGGGCCAAGGTCTCGATCGTTACGCACAAGGTGCAGACGACGCGGGCGCGGATCAGGGGCGTGGCGATTGAGGGCACGGCGCAGATCGTCTTTGTCGATACGCCGGGCCTGTTCCGACCGCGGCGGCGGCTGGACCGGGCGATGGTCGCGGCGGCATGGAGCGGTGCTGCGGATGCCGATATCGTGGTTCTGCTGATCGAGGCGCATCGCGGCTTGTCCGAGGGCGTCAAGGCGATCCTTGAGACGTTGCGCGCCCGGATCGGCGAGCGGCCGGTGGCGCTGGCGATCAACAAGATCGACAAGGTCAAGGCCGAGACGTTGCTGGCGCTGACCGAAGAGGCGAACGCGGCGTTTCCGTTCGTGCGCACCTTCCTGATTTCCGCCGAACGCGGGCATGGCGTTGCCGACCTGAAGGAATGGCTGGCGGGCGAGGTGCCAGAGGGCCCGTGGTTCTATCCCGAAGATCAGATCGCCGCTATCTCGAGGCGGATGATCGCCGCCGAGATGACCCGCGAAAAGCTGACGCTGCGGCTGCATCAGGAACTGCCCTACGAGCTGACCGTCGAGACCGAGGACTGGGTCGACCGCGACGATGGCTCGGCCCGGATCGACCAGCTGATCTATGTCGCCCGTGATGGCCACAAGGGTATTGTCCTTGGCAAGAAAGGCGAGACGATCAAAGCGGTCAGCCAGGCCGCGCGCGCCGAGATCGAGGAATTCCTGGGCCGCAAGGTGCATCTGTTCCTGGTGGTGAAGGTGCGGCCAAACTGGCTGGACGAGGCCGAGCGCTTCAGCGAGATGGGTCTCGATTTCAAGGACGGCGGCTGACATGGCGCGGCTGGCGGCAGGGGTCTGGGTTTCGGCCTACCTTGCCCGGCTGCAGGCGCAGGGCATCGCCGTCTATATCGCCGCCAGGGGCGACGAGACGGCTGGTGCGGTGATCGTCAAGCTGGCCACGATGGATGGCCAGGCGCAGGCCTATCAGCGCAGTTTCGATCTGATGTCGGACGCCCGCAAATGGGTTGTGCTGGTCGAAGGCCCCGAGGCCGATGTCGACGCCGCCCTGGCCCGCCAGCGTAGTTTCGACCGCGACCTCTGGGTGATCGAGGTCGAGGACCGCGCCGGGCGGCATCTCTTGGGCGAACCGGGGCTGGAGGCGTGACTGCGCCTCAACCCACCGTCAGAACGATCTTGCCGACATATCCCTTCTCGGCAAATGCCTTCTGCGCCGCCACGATCTCGGCCAGCGGATAGGTCGCCGCCACCAGCGGCGCGATCCGGTCCTGTTCGATCAGCGCCACCAGATTGCCGAACACCTGCGGCTCGAGCACCGTACAGCCGGAAAAGCTGAGGTCCTTGAGATAAAGCGTCCGCACATCCAGATCGACGACCGGCCCGCCGACGGCACCCGCCACCGCATAGCGCCCACCCGGCCGCAGCACGTCCAGCAGCGCTGGAAACTGCGGCCCAGCCACCAGATCGACCACCACATCGACCGACCCGGCGCCTCGGGCGGTGTCGGCTCGGCGGCGGTGCAGCTGGCCC
>JBBKVJ010000169.1:0-6980 GCA_037968375.1 Paracoccaceae bacterium
AACCTGAAGTTCGAGGTCGAACTGATCGCACCGATCGCGATGGAAGAGAAACTGCGCTTCGCGATCCGCGAAGGCGGCCGCACCGTCGGCGCAGGCGTCGTGTCGAAGATCATCAAGTAGGTATCACGCGAGGTTCGATGAGGGGCGCGGGTTCGTCCGTGTCCCTCCTCTCAATCTCAAGCCGTTGAAAGGCCAAAGAAAATGGCAGCCCAAAGCCAGAATATCCGGATCCGCCTGAAGGCGTTCGACTACCGCGTGCTGGATGCCAGCACGCAGGAAATTGTCGCCACCGCCAAGCGGACTGGTGCCACGGTGCGCGGGCCGATCCCGCTGCCGAACAAGATCGAGAAATTCACGGTTCTGCGCGGTCCGCATATCGACAAGAAGTCGCGCGACCAGTGGGAAATCCGGACGCACAAGCGTCTTCTCGATATCGTTGATCCGACGCCCCAGACGGTGGACGCGCTGATGAAGCTCGACCTTGCCGCCGGTGTGGACGTCGAGATCAAGCTGAACTGAGGGGGGCATGAGCATGCGCTCTGGAGTTATCGCAAAGAAGCTGGGGATGACCCGGCTGTTCATGGACGACGGCCGCCAGATCCCGGTGACCGTCCTGCAACTGGACGGTCTGCAGGTGGTGGCGCAGCGCACCGCCGAGAAGGACGGCTATACCGCCGTTCAGCTTGGCGCCGGTGCGGCCAAGGCCAAGCGGACCACGGCCCCGATGCGCGGCCATTTTGCCCGCGCCAACGTGGCGCCGAAGCGCAAGATCGCCGAGTTCCGGGTGTCGCCCGACAACATGATCGGCCTCGGCGAAGAGATCACCGCGAACCACTATTTCGCGGGTCAGTTCGTCGATGTCGCAGGCACCTCGATGGGCAAGGGTTTTGCCGGTGTGATGAAGCGGCACAATTTCGGCGGCCTGCGGGCGTCGCATGGTGTGTCGGTCAGCCACCGGTCGCACGGCTCGACCGGTCAGTGTCAGGACCCGGGCAAGGTGTTCAAGGGCAAGAAGATGGCCGGCCACATGGGCGCCGTTCGCGTGACCACGCAGAACCTGCAGGTCGTGCGCACCGATGCCGACCGTGGACTGATCATGGTCAAGGGTGCCGTTCCCGGTACCAAAGGCGGTTGGGTGACGATCAAGGATGCGGTGAAAAAGCCGGTTCCGGACAACGTGATCCTGCCCGCAGCGTTGAAGTCGGCGGCAGCGGAAGCGGCCAAGGCGGCAGAAGCCGCGGCGGCATCGGCAGCAGCCGAGGCGGAAGCCGAAGCCAAGCGCCTTGTTGAAGAGCAGGTGGCGGCGGAAGCAGCATCGCTGAAGGCTTCGGAGGAGTCGATCGAGGCTGACAAGTCTGGCGATGGCGCTTCGAATGACGCGGCCAAGCCGAGCGAAGATACGCCCAAGGGAGGCGACAATGAAAGCTGATGTCATCACGCTTGAGGCGAAAAAGGCAGGCTCGGTCGATCTCTCCGACGAGATCTTCGGGCTGGAGCCGCGCGCCGACATCCTGCACCGTGTCGTGCGCTGGCAGCGTGCCCAGGCACAGCAGGGCACGCACAAGGTAAAGGGTCGTTCCGAGGTCAGCTATTCGACCAAGAAGATCTACCGCCAGAAGGGCACCGGCGGCGCTCGCCACGGTGACCGCGGCGCGCCAATCTTCCGTCATGGCGGCACCTATAAGGGCCCGACGCCACGAACCCACAACCATGACCTGACCAAGAAGTTTCGTGCGCTGGGTCTGCGTCATGCATTGTCGTCGAAAGCGGCGACAGGCAGCCTTGTCATCATCGACAATGCCGACATGAAGGACGCCAAGACCGGGCAACTGGCCAAGGCGATGAAGGAGCTTGGCTGGAAGCGGGTTCTGATCATCGACGGCGCGGCTGTGAACGAGAACTTCGCCCGCGCGGCGGCGAACATCCAGGACCTGGATGTGCTGCCGTCGATCGGTGCCAACGTTTACGACATCCTGCGCCGTGACACGCTGGTGCTGACCAAGTCGGCGGTCGAGGCGCTGGAAGCCCGTCTGGGGAAAGGTGACGCGAAATGAGCGCGAAAGCAGACCATTACGACGTGATCGTGAAGCCGATCATCACCGAAAAGGCGACGATGGCCTCCGAGGCCAATGCGGTTGTCTTTGAGGTGGCGGTTTCGGCCAACAAGCCGCAGATCAAGGAAGCCGTCGAGAATATCTTTGGTGTCAAGGTGAAGGCTGTGAACACGGTCGTCACCAAGGGCAAGGAAAAGCGGTTCCGGGGTCAGCTGGGCCGCCGCCGCACCGTCAAGAAAGCCTACGTGACGCTGGAAGAAGGCAATACGATAGACGTCTCGACTGGGCTCTGATAGGGCCTCGCTTCGGCCTCCGGTAACGGGGGCCGCGTGATTTTTAAGACGGGCCTCTTGGTCCAAAACTGAAACTGGACCTTTGGTCCAAGGCAAAACGGAAGACAGAAAGCATGGCACTCAAGTCGTATAAGCCGACGACGCCTGGCCAGCGCGGGCTGGTTCTGATCGACCGTTCGGAGCTTTGGAAAGGCCGCCCCGTCAAGTCCCTCACGCAGGGTCTGAACAAAACGGGCGGTCGGAACAACACCGGACGGATCACGATGTTCCACAAGGGTGGCGGCGCCAAGCGTCTCTACCGCATCGTCGATTTCAAGCGTCGCAAATTCGATGTCATCGGCAATGTCGAGCGGATTGAATACGATCCGAACCGCACCGCCTTTATCGCGCTGGTCCGCTACCGGGACGGCGAGCAGGCCTATATCCTGGCGCCGCAGCGCCTGGCTGTCGGCGACAATGTCGTCGCGGGCACCAAGACCGACGTGAAGCCGGGCAACGCGATGCCGTTTTCCGGCATGCCGATCGGCACCATCGTCCACAACGTCGAGATGAAGCCCGGCAAGGGTGGCCAGATCGCGCGCGCGGCGGGCAACTATGCCCAGTTCGTCGGTCGCGATGGCGGCTACGCGCAGATCCGGCTGTCGTCGGGCGAGTTGCGCATGGTCCGTCAGGAATGCATGGCGACGGTTGGTGCGGTTTCGAACCCCGACAACTCGAACCAGAACTTCGGCAAGGCCGGTCGTATGCGCCACAAGGGCATCCGGCCCACGGTGCGCGGTGTTGCAATGAACCCGATCGACCACCCGCACGGCGGCGGCGAAGGCCGCACCAGCGGAGGCCGTCATCCGGTCACACCTTGGGGCAAAGGCACCAAGGGCACCAAGACCCGCAAGAACAAAGCGACGGACAAGTATATCGTCCGCTCGCGTAACGCCAAGAAGGGACGCTAATCCATGTCTCGTTCAGTTTGGAAGGGCCCCTTTGTCGACGCTTACGTCCTCAAGAAGGCCGAGAAATCACGGGAATCGGGCCGCAACGAAGTGATCAAGATCTGGTCGCGCCGTTCGACGATTCTGCCGCAGTTCGTCGGCCTCACCTTCGGGGTCTACAATGGTCACAAGCATATCCCGGTGAATGTCGCCGAGGACATGATCGGCCAGAAGTTCGGGGAATATTCGCCGACGCGGACCTATTACGGTCACGCCGCCGACAAGAAAGCGAAGAGGAAATAGGTCATGGGTAAGGAAAAAAATCCCCGCCGCGTGGCCGAGAACGAGGCCTTCGCCAAGGCGAAGATGCTGCGTACCTCGCCGCAAAAGCTGAACCTCGTGGCGCAGCTGATCCGTGGCAAGAAGGTGGAAAAGGCGCTGGCCGATCTCACCTTCTCGAAAAAGCGCATCGCGGGCGATGTGAAGAAATGCCTGCAGTCGGCGATTGCCAATGCCGAGAACAACCACGGCCTCGACGTCGATGAACTGGTCGTCGCCGAAGCCTTCGTCGGCAAGAACCTGGTGATGAAGCGTGGCCGTCCGCGGGCACGTGGCCGCTACGGCAAGATCATGAAACCGTTTTCCGAGCTGACGATCAAAGTCCGTCAGGTCGAAGAAGCAGCCGTGGAGCAGGCGTAATGGGTCAGAAAATCAATCCGATCGGCATGCGCCTTCAGGTCAACCGCACCTGGGACAGCCGCTGGTACGCCGATGGTCCGGAATACGGCCAGCTTCTGCATGAAGACCTCAAGATGCGCGACTTCATCGAGAAGGAGGGCAAGCAGGCCGGCGTCTCGAAAATCATCATCGAGAGTCCGCACAATAAGTGCCGGGTGACGGTACATACCGCGCGCCCCGGTGTCATCATCGGCAAGAAGGGCGCGGATATCGAGACGATGCGCAAGAAGCTGGCGGCGCTGACCGACAGTGAATTGCACCTGAACATCGTCGAAATCAGGAAGCCCGAGCTGGACGCGACACTGGTCGCCGACAGCATCGCCCAGCAGCTTGAGCGCCGGGTCTCGTTCCGGCGTGCGATGAAGCGTGCGGTGCAGAATGCGATGCGGATTGGGGCCCTGGGTATCCGGGTCAATGTCGCGGGCCGCCTTGGCGGCGCCGAGATCGCCCGGACCGAATGGTACCGCGAAGGCCGGGTGCCGCTGCACACGCTGCGCGCCGACATCGATTATGCGCTGGTCGAAGCCAAGACGCCTTACGGGATCATCGGCATCAAGGTCTGGATCTTCAAGGGCGAGATCATGGAGCACGACCCGCAGGCGCATGACCGCCGCCGGCAGGAGCTTCAGGAAAGCGGCGGTGCCTCGCGCCCGCGCCGCGACCGCTGAGGAGTAGAGAAAAATGCTGCAACCAAAGCGCACACGTTTCCGCAAGCAGTTCAAGGGCCGCATTCATGGCGAGGCCAAGGGCGGCTTTGACCTGAACTTCGGCCAGTATGGGCTGAAGGCGATTGAACCCGAGCGCGTCACCGCGCGCCAGATCGAAGCCGCACGCCGCGCCATGACGCGCGAGATGAAGCGTCAGGGCCGGGTCTGGATTCGGATCTTCCCGGACGTGCCGGTGACGTCGAAACCCACCGAAGTGCGGATGGGTAAAGGCAAGGGCTCGGTCGACTACTGGGCAGCGAAGGTCAAGCCGGGCCGGATCATGTTCGAGATCGACGGCGTAACCGAAGTGGTCGCCCGCGAGGCCCTGCGCCTGGCCGCGATGAAGCTGCCGATCAAGACAAGGGTCGTGGTCCGCGAAGACTGGTGATTTTGGCTCCGCCAAGATCACCAAGTGCGGTGTAGCGGGTTTTCAAAGAAAACCTGCGGGCCGTCACCCGGTGAAGTCAAAGCGCCCCCGTCGGAAACGGCGGGGGTTTTCCGTTCTCTTCGATGCCGCCAAATCTCAAATCAGCTGAAATCTGCGCACGCCCGGAATCAAGGCGCGGCACGCGCCGCCGGGCAGCGCCCGACCGCCCCTATGGTCGGGCGCTACGTCACCACCTGCGCGCGGAAAGCCGTTTGGCGTGACGTCGCCATAAAGCGAAGACCTCAATTGTCGCACCGTCCACCCGCGATCGGGCCATGATGGTGCGAGAACCCATCCTACTTACTGACAGTGTGTCGGCATCCATCCTAAATCTTGGCCTCTATACAAAATCCGTTTAGATCGAAATTCCTGAACTTCACGGGCCTGAACTCCCGCAGGTGGTAGATCCAGACAAACAGACCTTCAGCGCTGGCAAGATAGAACCGCGGCAGCCCTTCGCCCACGAGTAGTCGCCCGATCCGTAAATCTTCCGGTTCAGAAACTCGTGTGGCCTCGGCGAGTCTCGGTGGACTTTCGCCCTTCGACGGAAATCGGACCAGGCAATCTTTTTGCAGATCAAGGGTCGCAACGACTGTGATGAGTGGACGCCTTTGATACTCATGCAGCCCCCAAAATAAGAACGGAACGGCGATTGCTGTTGCAGCCAAAAGACGCAAAGCTAACCGAGCGCTGAAGAATGCAATCACGCCAGCGTTGAATAGCCCAATCGGCACAGCCAGCTCCGCCGCGCCATTGCCAAGCCGGTCGTTGCATCCGCCTCCCATGCAGAAACTGGAAAGCTCACCAACGCCGAATGAAGCTATCAAAAAAACCAGAATAGCGCTGTTGGCCATGGCTAGCCTTCTGGATCGAAGTATCCAGGAAATAACATAGCCGATAACGTTGATCCCTTGCGCGGCGAGGATCGCGAACGCATTTGCTGGTGCGACGCGTGTTCCCTCGAAAGCTATGGCGACGTTAATGAACATCGCGATACAGATGGCGAGCGGCATAAGCTCGACGATCTGTATGAACCGAACCCAAACGCTCTGCTGCGCCATTTTGAACAAATCATGTTCCCCGCTTGCCATGCCTACCGAATCCTCATATACGGCCCCCTCCACCACGAACTCCACTGGAATCAGGGTAACCCCTCCGGGGCCCGCCGGTGATGTTGAAAGGAAGACGACATGGCGCTTGATGCCAGCGAACTGAAATCGAAGACCCCCGATCAGCTGCGGGACGACCTGGTGTCGCTGAAGAAAGAGGCGTTCAACCTCCGCTTTCAGCAGGCCACCGGTCAGTTGGAGAATACCGCCCGCATGCGCAGCGTCCGCCGTGACGCCGCCCGTGTGAAGACGGTTCTGAACCAGAAGGCCGCCGAGGCCGCCAAAGACAAGACGGAGGCCTGAGCCATGCCCAAACGCATCCTGCAAGGCACCGTGACCAGCGACAAGAACGAGCAGACCATCACGGTGTCTGTCGAGCGTCGCTTCAAGCATCCGCTGCTGCACAAGACTGTGCGGAAGTCGAAGAAATACCGCGCCCACGATGCGGAGAACAAGTTCAAGGTCGGTGATAGCGTCCGTATCGAGGAATGCGCGCCGATCTCGAAAACGAAACGCTGGAAAGTGGTGGCTGAAGCTTCGGCTTGAGGTTCACTTTCCGGTTTGATCGAAACCCTGGGACGCGTTCCCAAAGGTCGGGAGAAACCAAATGATCCAGATGCAGACCAATCTGGATGTCGCTGACAACTCTGGCGCTCGCCGGGTTCAGTGCATCAAGGTTCTGGGTGGCTCGCACCGCCGCTATGCTTCTGTCGGCGACATCAT
>JBBKVJ010000170.1:0-14482 GCA_037968375.1 Paracoccaceae bacterium
GCCCTGTCGGCCGCTGGCTGATGGGGCTGTTCGCGCTGGTCGTCGTGATGATCGCCGTCGGCGGGCTGACCCGGTTGACGGACAGCGGGTTGTCGATCACCGAATGGGCGCCGCTGTCGGGCGCACTGCCGCCGCTGTCCGAGGCTGCCTGGACGGCGGAATTCGCGCGCTATCAGGCGATCCCGGAATACCAGTTGCAAAACAGCGGCATGACGCTGGCCGAGTTCAAGTCGATCTACTGGTGGGAATGGGGCCATCGGCAGTTGGGCCGGGTGATCGGCCTGGTTTGGGCTGTGGGCTTTGCCGTCTTCTGGGCGACCAAACGCATCCCGACAGGCTGGACCGGCCGTTTGCTGTTGTTGGGCGCGCTTGGCGGCCTGCAAGGCGTGATTGGCTGGTGGATGGTCTCTTCGGGCCTGGAGGGCACGATGCTGGACGTGGCCAGCACCCGGTTGGCCGTGCATCTGGGGCTGGCCTTCGTGATCTTTGGGCTGATCGCGGGTCAGGTGTTCCTGCTGGCCCGGCCTGAGGCCGAACTGTTGCAGGCGCGACGCCAACGCGAAACCCGGCTGATGACATTAACGTCAGCCGCTATAGCTCTGGCGTTCCTGCAAATTGTTCTTGGCGCCCTGGTTGCCGGCATCGACGCAGGCCGGGCCTATCCCGACTGGCCGCTGATGGCGGGAGGTTTTTTGCCGCCTGCGCCGTTCGAGATCACACCCCTGTGGCGCAATTTCATCGAAAACTCCGGTCTGGTGCAGTTCATCCACCGGATGGCGGGCTATGCGCTGCTGCTTTACGGGCATTACCTCTGGTCGCAGGGCCGCCGCAGCGCGCATCGCCGGACCCGGGCGGCGGTCAACATGATGGCCGTGATGCTGGCGGTGCAGGTGGTGATCGGCATCGCCACGGTGATGACCTCGGCGCCGGTCAGCCTGGCCTTGCTGCACCAGTTTGGCGCGGTGATCCTCTGGGTGATCCTGATCCGCGTCCGACATCTGGCACTTTACCCGATCGCCACATCGCTGAGGAGCAAACGGTGACAGCCTATACCGACCTGATGACCTATCAGCGCGAGACCGAGGCCTTGGCCGAGGTCGCGGGCCGTCTGGGCTGGGATCAGGAAACCATGATGCCACGTGGGGCCGCCCAGCAGCGCGGCGAAGAGATGGGTGCGATGGAGGGGGTGCTGCACGCCCGCCGCACCGATCCCCGTGTCGGTGACTGGCTGGCCAGCATCGACGATGCAGCACTTGACGACGTCGGCAGGGCGCAGCTGCGACAGATCCGTCGCAGCCATGCCCGTGCTGCCAAGGTGCCGGCGCGGCTGGCGTCCCAGATCGCGCGCGTCACGTCAGTGGCGCAAGGCATCTGGGCCGAGGCGCGGGCCGCGGACGATACCGCGCAGTTCCTGCCGACACTGGCCGAAGTCGTGCGCCTGAAACGCGAGGAGGCGGCGCATCTGGCCAATGGCGGCGACATTTATGATGCGCTTCTGGATGATTACGAGCCCGGCATAACCGGCGCCCAGATCGAGTCAATGTTCGCGGGTCTGCGTCCCCGTCTGGTGGCCTTGCGCGAAAAGGTTCTGGGCGCGGAACGGCAGCCGAAGGGCCTTTCGGGCAAGTTTGGTGCCGATAGCCAGATGAAGATCGCCTCCGAACTGGCTGGTATCTTTGGCTATGACTGGAAAAACGGCAGGCTCGACCGCTCGGTGCATCCGTTTTCCTCAGGCTCGGGCACCGATTGCCGGATCACCACGCGAGTGGTCGATACTGATCCGTTCAACTGTTTCTATTCGACGATCCACGAGGTTGGCCACGCGACCTATGAGCAGGGCATTGACCCCGCCTATCTGCTGACGCCGCTGGGGCACGGCGTCTCGATGGGGGTCCATGAAAGCCAAAGCCGGATCTACGAGAACCAGCTTGGCCGCGGTCGTGCCTTTTCCGGCTGGCTGTTCACCCGAATGACGGCAGCGTTCGGCGATCTGGGGCTGGGCGGGGCCGAGGCGTTCTACGCCACCGTGAACCGCGTCACGCCGGGTTATATCCGCACCGAGGCGGACGAGGTGCAATACAACCTGCACATCCTGTTGCGCTTCGATCTAGAGCGGGCGCTGATGGCGGGGGCGCTGGACGTGGCCGATCTGGAGGCGGCGTGGAACGACCGCTTTCTGGCCGATTTCGGGGTAGCGGTGGATCGGCCCGCGAATGGTGTTTTGCAAGATGTGCACTGGTCGGTGGGTCTGTTCGGCTATTTCCCGACCTATGCCTTGGGCAATGTCTATGCCGGGTGCCTGCACGCAGCGCTGCGTCGCGATGTGCCGGGGCTGGACGATGACCTGGCCAAGGGCGAGACCGGGGCCGCAACGGCGTGGCTGCGCGACAAGGTGCAGCGTCATGGCAGCTTGTATGAGCCACGCGAGGTGATCGCGCGGGCCGTGGGGCATGAGCCGGGGGTCGAGCCGTTGCTGGCGTATCTTGAGGCGAAGTTCGGCGAGCTTTACGGGCTCTGACTGCTTTGAAGAGCCCGCCCGGGATAGCCGCGCCAGCGGCCCGGGCAGCGGCTGACCGCCCCGGCACGCCAAAGGCGTGCCTACGGCACGACGGGCAGCCGCTAGGGTGACGTTGGCGCGACGATTGAAGTCGGGGGATGCCGAACCATAAAGCGGCGACCTCAATCGCAGCAGCGGCGGCCCGCGGTCAGCCGCTACCCTCTGTTGTGCTATTCCGAGGCTGAGCTGCACATGACGCCTTATTTATCCGGCGGGATCAGCCCCAGCCCGCGCAGATAAATCCCGATCCCGCTTTCCAGCAGGTCCTCGGGCGGAAACGGTGATTTGCGGCCCGGCGCGCCGCGCGCGAACAACTCGACCACGCCATGCGACAGCGCCCAGATATGTGCCGAAAACATCGCCGCAGGCGGGCGCTTGTGCTGGGGGATATGCTTGGATAACTCGCTCGCCGCCCTTTCCAGCACAGCGGTCGCCCGGCGTGACGCCAGCGACAACTCGGCGGTCGCATTCACCGATACCCCGCTTTCGAACATCGCCACGTAATGGCCAGGATACTTCCGTGCAAAGGCCAGATAGGCGCGCCCCGTCGCCTCGAACGCGGCCAGTGCGGTGGGTTTGCCATCCGCATAGGCGTGTTCGATCAGATCGGCGAAAATCTCGTAGCCGCGCCGGGCAATCTCGGCAATCAGGTCCTCGCGGCCGGCGAAATGGCGGTAGACGGCGGCGGGGGTGACACCGGCCTCTTTCGCCGCCTCGGACAGGGTAAAACCCTGCGGCCCCTTCTCTTCGATCAGATGCAGGGCGGCGTCGATCAGCGCGCGCCGCAGATCGCCGTGATGATAGCCCTGCTTAGCCATCCCAAAGGCCGGGTCCGCCGCAGATCAGGGGATCGACGGTGCCGATGGCATCCAGATCCTTGCCATTGTACTCGACCTTGGTCAGCAGGGTCTGGATCGTCGCGATCCGGGCGCGCTTCTTGTCGTCGGCGCGCACCACTGTCCAGGGCGCGAAGGGGGTCTGGCTGCGGTCCAGCGTTTCGCGGATCGCGTCGGTATAGGCGTCCCACTTCTTCAGGCCCTCGACATCGACCCAGCTGAGTTTCCACTGTTTCAGAGGGTCCTTCTCGCGCGCCAGAAACCGGCGCAGCTGTTCGGCCTGCCCGACGTTCAGCCAGAACTTGACCAAAGTGATGCCTTCATCGACCAGCATCCGCTCAAAGCTGGGCAGCTGGTGAAAGAATTTCTCGCGCTCTTCGGGGGTGCAGAAGCCAAAGACATGCTCGACCACGCCGCGGTTGTACCAGGACCGGTCGAACAGGGCGATCTCACCCGCCGCAGGCAGCCAGTCGACGTAGCGCTGGAAATACCATTGCGTCGCCTCGCGGTCGGAGGGTTTTGGCAGCGCCACGACATTGGCGACACGCGGATTTAGGTTCTCGCGGATACGGCTGATCGCACCGCCCTTGCCGGCGGCATCGCGGCCTTCGAACACCACGACGACACGCTTGCCGGTTTCCTTGACGTCGGCCTGCAGCTTGACCAGTTCGATCTGCAGCCGCTCCATCCGCGCCTCGTACTGTTTTTTCTTCATCGCCGCATCATAGGGGTAGGTTTCCGACAGGATGTCCTTGCCATCGCCCTTTTCAATGGCGCGGCGAACGTCCTTGGGCGCCTCTTTCTTGTAGAATTGGCTGATCGCGCCGTCGAAGGGCAAATCCATGATCTTACTCCCGCTTACACCTGTCGCCCCACTATGGCGAAAGCCGGGGTCAGCGCAATCGGGCGCGCCGCGCAGCCCGGTCAATGGCGGCGACGGTGGCCCCTGGGTTCGCATGGTGCGGCATGTGCCCGACGCCGGGCAGCACGGTCAGATTGGCACCCGGAATGGCGCGGGCGAGGGGCCGGGAATGCACGTCCAGGGGCACGGTGGTATCGGCATCGCCATGCACGATCTCGACCGGGACGGTGATGCCGGGATAGCGCGGCGCCATCGCCGCGACATGCGGCTTTAACCCGTTCACCTGCCGCGAGTTGGCGCGGATCGTCTCGGTGCGCAGCGTCAGGTCGACGCCGATATGCTCGGTATAGCCGCGCGGCACCGGCTGCGGCGCGAAAATATCCTCAAGGACGCTTTCGGCCTGCCCGCGCGGCGCAAAGGCCGAGATCAGCGGCACCACAAAGGCCGATCCCAGGGCCGACGAGGTGAGGTCGTACCAGGCGCCCAAACTACCCTCCCAGGGGTTCACCGCTCCGGCCAGCGAGACCACGGCGGCGACGCGTTCGGGATGCTCGAGCGCCCAGGCCATCGCCACCGCACCACCGTAGCTGTGGCCGACAATCACCGCGCGTCGCACGCCCAATTGCGCTGCCGCCGCGTCCAGCAGGGCCGCCTGTTCGAACGGCGTTTCGCCATCCGCGTGCAGCGCTTCGGTATGGCCAAGACCGGGCCGGTCGAAAGCGATGACGCGGTAGCGGGTCGCCAGACGGCCGACCAGATCAAAGGTGAAATCGCGGGTGTTGCCTGACGCACCGTGGATCAGGATCACGGTCGGCCCCTTGCCCTCGACATGCGCGTGCACCTGCGTTCCGCCGACATCGATCAGCGGCCCGGTCGGCGGATAGCGCAGTTCTGGCGTGGCCATTCGGGCGGTCTCCGGGGATTGCGGGTCGGCGGGTTCTGTGCAGCCGAAGAAAAGGCCCATAATAAGGGCGGCCTTAAGGCTTTGTCTGGCCGATTTCGGAAAGGTCATAGGGCGTTGACTGATAAATCTCGTTGATCCAGTTGCCATATAGAAGGTGGCCGTGACTTCTCCAGCGATTGAGCGGCATTCTCGCGGGATCGTCATCGGGATAGTAATTGTCCGGCACGTTGATCGGCGTGCCGCTTTGCACGTCGCGGTCGTATTCCTCTTTCAGCGTCAGGCTGTCGTATTCGAAGTGGTTGAAGATGTAGAGCGCCCGGTGGTCCGGGTCCTCGATCAGGCAGGGGCCGACCTGACCCGAGCCCAGCAGCGTGGTCAGACCCGCCGCATCCACCTCAGCCCGGCGCATCTCGGTCCAGCGGCTGACCGGAATCACGCATTCGTCGGAAAAGCCGCGCAGATAGGGCGAGGCGGGGGCCAGATTCTGGTGCCGGAAGCAGCCAAACGCCTTGTGATCCAGCATGTGCTTTTTCACGCCGTGAAAGTGATAGGCCATCGCCATGCCGCCCCAGCAGACGCCAAAGGTGGACTGCACATGAGTCTGGGTCCAGTCCATCACCTCGGTCAGTTCGTCCCAATAGGTCACCTCTTCGAAGGCCAAATGCTCGATCGGCGCGCCGGTGATGATCAGCCCGTCGAAGCGTTCGTTCTTCACCTCCTGAAACGGGCGGTAGAACTCTTCCATATGCTCGGGTGCGACGGTCTTCGACTGGTGCTCGGTCATCCGGATCAGCGAAAAGTCGATCTGCAGCGGTGTGGCCCCGATCAGCCGGGCAAACTGCGTCTCGGTCTGGATCTTCTTCGGCATCAGGTTGAGGAGGCCGATCCGCAAGGGCCGGATATCTTGCCGCGCGGCACGGGTGTCCGACATCACGTTCACGCCCTCGCGGCTGAGAACGGCGTAGGCTGGCAGGTTTTCGGGCAAAGTGATGGGCATCGGCGATCCTCGTGCGGGCGGCAGACTTAGGCTGCGCGGTGCCGGGCCTCAAGGGCGTTGGCGACAAGGTCGGTAAAGTCGTCGGCAGATTTGATCCGGGCGACGTCCTCGGCCTTGATGCGGACGCCCCAGTTGTCGGCCATCGCGGCATAGCGCGGCTGCCTGTGGGCCAGTGCGCGGGCATAGGTCCAGCGGACGAAGGCGTCGGGATCGACCTGCGTTTCATCCAGACCCGTCTCGGCCAGGAATTCCCGCCACGCGGTGGTTAGAAACCCAGGCTGGTAATACATCGGCTTGGGCGCGCGGTCGAAGCGGCGGGTCAATTCCGCGCTATGGCTGTCCGAGCCTTCGATCCAGACCATCAGCAGGTTCGCCGCGAGTGCGGTTAGAACCGGGTCGCTTGCGTCCTCGGGCTCGACCACCTCGCAGATCGAGCCGCCTGAATCGCATACGAACCCCGGATAGCCATACAGGTCGCCGGCCCGCGTGATGAAGCGCGGTGTGTCGAGCAGGGCCGCGACTTCGGCCTCGCGGTGCTGTTCCTGACGGCGCAGGTATTCGGCAAACGGCAGGCCCCCCTTGGCCGGATCGCCGGGTTTGCCGAGATAAGTCGACAGCGGGGCCAGATTGTCGAAGGTGATGTTCGACGCGATATAAACTGAATCGGTCATCAGCAGATCGCGCAAGAGCGGCACCTTCATCGCCTCGCGTTTGAAGTTGTCGGCGATGTGCTCGCCCATGTAGCGCGTGCCGATCCGGTAATCGACCGAGTAGTGGAACCAGCCGCCCGCGTCGCGCAACAGGTTCGCGCCATGGGTCTTGCCAAGGCCCGACATGCCGAACAGCAGCACCCTTTTTTCGGGGGCCGCGCGCCAGTGCCTTGCCGTCTCGTAGATCATCGCCTTGGTCCTCGAGCCATCCTGCGGGCCGTCTGGCTTGAGGCTTAGCCGACCGCGATGCCGACGGAAAGAGGCGGGGGCGACAGGCGGTGAAACCGTGATATTATGGCGCGGCAACCGCGGAGGACATCATGGCCACACCTCTTACACTTCTCATCGGCACCACCAAGGGCGCCTTTTTGCTGACCCCCGGTGCCAAGGGCTGGCAGGTTTCCGGCCCGCATTGCGGCGGTTGGCCGATCAACCATGTGGTCGGCGATACTGAGACCGGCACGATCTGGGCCGGTGGCGGCGGCGACTGGCATGGCGCCGGGGTCTGGCGGTCGCAAGACGGCGGCGCGACATGGGTGCTGGCCAAGCTGTCGAAGGGCCAGATGGACGACTGGGCCGCGAACGATCCCGAGTTTGCCAAGATGATCGGCTGGGAGGCCTCCGAGCCACCGTTCGGCGCAGATATCAGCCAGGTCTGGTCGCTGAACCATGCGCATGGCCGCCTGCGCGCCGGGACCAAACCGGCGACACTGATCGAAAGCGTCGATGGCGGGGTGACATGGGAAAAGGTGCAAAGCCTGTCGGATCACCCCTCGGCGGACAGTTGGAACCCCGGGGCTGCGGGCTTGGTGCTGCACTCCATCGTCACCGACCCGAAGGATGCAAAAAAGATGTGGCTCGGGATCTCGGCGGCGGGGGTCTTTGCCACCGAGGATGCCGGCAAAAGCTGGGAGCGCCGCAACCGCCTGTCGAACGCCGAGGCCTGCGGCCACCACGACCACCCCGCCGCCCCCAGGGACGGCGAGACCGGCCATTGCGTGCACAACATGATGCGCGCCCCGGGGGCCAAGGGCGATGTGCTGTACCAGCAGAACCACCACGGTGTCTGGCGGTCTGCGGATGGCGGCCGCAGCTGGGACGATATCACCGCAGGCCTGCCCTCGACCTTCGGGTTTCCCATCGGGGTCCACCCGCGCGATCCGGGCACGATCTGGACCATTCCGCTGAACGGCGACAGTCAGGGCCGCTATCCGCCCGATGCGGCGGCAGCGGTCTGGCGGTCGCGCGATGGCGGCGGCAGTTGGACCGCGCTGCGTAAGGGGTTGCCGCAGACGGCGTGCTTCTTCACCGTGCTGCGGCAGGCGATGGCGGTGGGGCAGGGTGACCCGGCCCTCGTGGCCTTCGGCACAAATACCGGGTCGGTCTTTGCCAGCCGCGACGAGGGGGACAGCTGGGACGAGGTGGCACGGCATCTGCCGACGGTGCTGTCGGTCGAGGTGATGGAAGTAGCTAGGTGATTTCAACGGCCGTCTTTTCGACGGCTGTCCGCCATGGCGTCAAGAGTCAGCGGATGGACGCGAATAGTCAGCTTACCCCCGACCGCACTGGTTCCACGTTCCAGCGCGATTAATGTGACATTTGCTGTAGAGCTCTGATACATGATTTCTTCCACCTCTCCGTCCGGCAGGAGTCCGGTCTCAAGCGCGCGCTTCGCGGCCGCGTAAATCGGTAGCGCATGCAGAGGGGCACGGACTTCCGGGCCACGACCCGCCCTAAGCACGACCTCAATCACTTTCGGAACGCCCACAGCGCCCGGCCGCGAAAGCAATAGTTCAGCTAGAACTTCGGGCAACAGTCCTAGGACGACATCGATCTTGAGCGGTTCAACTATGCCGAGTTCAGTGATCGGGGATGGGTTCTTGTTCCAGTTTCTTACCAAGTGAACGATGCATTGGTCGGAAATTTCGGAGAGCGAGTAAAGATCTGGCAAGCGGCCACAGATTTTCCAGAGCAACGTGTGAAGCCAGTGTATAAAGTTAGGTCGCGGTCGGAGATCATTCTCGTCTGAATGAGGCTCTGTCATTAGTCCTGCTCACAGACCCAATTTCTTCCCCACCAGCGCGTTTACCGCCGCCGGGTTGGCCTTGCCGCCGGTCGCCTTCATCACCTGACCGACGAACCAGCCCGCCAGCTTGGGGTTCGCTTTCGCCTTTTCCACCTGATCGGGATTTTCGGCGATCACCGCGTCCACCGCCGCCTCGATGGCGCCGGTGTCGGTGACCTGCTTCATGCCGCGATCTTCGACGATCTTCGCCGGGTCGCCGCCTTCGGTATAGACGATCTCGAACAGGTCCTTGGCGATCTTGCCGTTGATATCGCCCGTGGCCACGAGGTCAAGAATGCCGCCCAGTTGCCCTGCCGATACCGGGCTTTCGCCGATGCCGTGGCCTTGCTTGTTCAGCCGCCCGAACAGCTCGTTGATCACCCAGTTCGCAGCCTGCTTGCCATCACGACCTTTTGCGACGTCCTCAAAATAGACGGCGTTTTCGGCCTCGGCGGTCAGCACGTCAGCATCATATTCGGTGATGCCGTAGTCAGAGACGAACCGTGCCTTCCTGGCGTCGGGCAGTTCCGGCAATGTCGCCTTGATGGCATCGACCCAGGCCTGCTCGATCTCCAAGGGCAACAGGTCGGGATCGGGGAAATAGCGATAGTCATGCGCCTCTTCCTTCGAGCGCATGCTGCGGGTCTCATTCTTGTCGGGATCGTAAAGCCGGGTCTCCTGAGTGACGCTTTTGCCATCCTCCAGCAGGGCGATCTGACGCCGGGCCTCGTAATCGATCGCCAACTGGATAAAGCGCATCGAGTTCATGTTCTTGATCTCGCACCTTGTGCCGAGATGCGCGAAATCCTGGGTCTCGGCGTATTTCTCATACTGACCGGGGCGGCAGATCGACACGTTCACATCCGCCCGCAGGTTGCCGTTTTGCATGTTGCCATCGCAGGTGCCCAGATAACGCAGGATCTGGCGCATCTTGACGACATAGGCGGCGGCCTCTTCCGGGCCGCGGATATCGGGGCGCGAAACGATCTCCATCAGCGCCACACCGGTGCGGTTCAGATCGACGAAGGACATCGCCGGGTCCATGTCGTGGATCGACTTTCCCGCGTCCTGCTCAAGATGGATACGCTCGATCCGCACCCGGCGCGCGACGCCCGGCCCCATATCAACGATCACCTCGCCCTCGCCGACGATCGGGTGATAAAGCTGCGAAATCTGATAGCCCTGCGGCAGGTCGGGATAAAAGTAGTTCTTCCGGTCGAAGGCCGAGAACAGGTTGATCTTGGCGTTCAGCCCCAGCCCGGTGCGCACCGCCTGTTCGATGCAATATTCGTTGATGACCGGCAGCATCCCCGGCATCGCGGCATCGACAAAGGCGACATTGGAATTGGGCTCGGCGCCGAACCGCGTCGACGCGCCCGAGAACAGTTTCGCGTTCGAGGCGACCTGAGCATGAACCTCCATGCCAATCACCAGCTCCCAATCGTGCTTGGCGCCGGAAATGACCTTGGGTTTCGGGCTTTCGAAGGCAAGGTGGTCGAGCATCTGAACGGTCTCCACAAGGGTTGCGGGCGTTCTACGGCATGCGCCGGGCAGGGGGCAAGGGCGCGCGGGACGTTGCGGAACCTGGCACGGCCTTCCGTCGCTATGTGCTGGCTGTCGCGTCATCGGGCGCGTCGTCGGGCCCATCGTCGGGGGTGGCGGCCTCGATGCCGTGCTTGCCCGGGCGCAGGATTGCGCCATCGGCATAGTCTTTCGGGAATGCCTCGGTCATCGCCAGCCGCAAGGATTGCTCACTCAGGCCCCACACCGGCGCATGCAGTTCCAGCAGATGACGGCGCACGACCTCGGCAAAGCCTTCGCCCAGACGTGCGCGGATCGGCGCGGTGCGGGCGGCGGCGTCGCTGGATTCTGACGACGCTGCCCGCGACAGACGATACAGCAGAGCGGCATATTCGTTGGCCAGTTCCTGACTGTCATAAAACATCAGCGCAGAATGTACGCCCAGTATGAAAAGATCGGGATCGATCTTGGCCAGCGCCGATGCGTCGATCTCAAGCGGCCTGCGCCAGAACATCGGATAGGCGCCAAAGCCCAGGCCGTCGTCGGCGCGGGTTATCGCGCGGCGCGCCTCATAATCGATCTCGTCCAGATCGCCGTACCAGTCGGGCATCAAGAACCGGCTGTGGGTGGCCAGCATGTTCGGGTTCGAGGGATCCAGATCGGCCCAATCCTCGTACCAATCGCGCAGGTAATCGCCGCCGTTCTCGATCCCCGGCGTTATCAGGTAGCGGCTTTCGGCTAGCATCGGCGAATTGAGCTCGATCGGATCGAAGCTTTCGATCGCGGCCTCGGCGCGCCCGAAATAGACCGCGGCCGAGCGCTTGGATTTCTCGGACACACCCGACGGTTGCATCGCGCCGCGCATCGCCCAGGCGATTTCGATCTTGGCGCGGGCCAAGAGGACAGCAGGCATGTAATCGCGGGTGTCGGCGGCATGCAGTGACGACAGGTTTGGCAGGGCCGCGATGGCCGCTTCCAGCTTTGGCTTGGGGCGCAGGTTCCGGGTGACGGGGTTCAGCGCACCGGCCCGCGCACTGTCGAAGTATCGACGCCCCGAGGCGAAAGTCTGGCGCGACAGATCGACGCCGCGAATCCGGTCGAGTATCGAGTGCCACAGTGCTTCGTCGGCAAGCCTGGCAAAACCGCGCTCGATTTCGCGCCGCTCGAAGACCTCGACCGACTCGGCCAGGATCGGCACCGCGACCCGACGCGCCAACTCGGCGCTTGCACGGGCCGACAGCTTGACCGCGCCGTCACCACGATGACCCAATCCGGGCAGCCGGCTGAACATATCCGACGCGCCCCGGGCCAATCGACCCAAGCCACGCGTCTTCTGCGCGGGCGGCGGTTTGCCGTTACTGTCGTCGATCATCACTGTCAGCCGGGTTAAAATTCGCGCGCATTTTGCCCGCTAGATCCCTATACTAATTGCAAAATATGGCCTCAACGTGGTGCGGTTGGGGGCCGAAATGTGGCTTGTGCCGACGCCCCGAAATGTCCCTGGGGCAGCATTCCGCCGATGCCTGGCGCGCCCGATTGCGGCGTCGCAGGGATCGGCGCATGGTCTGCGCGTCGGGCAGGTCCCGGTGGCTGCCAAATCGGATATCATGCATCTTGCCCTTCGCCTGCCCGTTGCCGGTGCCATTCTGGCGCTGACCGCATGTACAACAATGTCGGCCCCGACGCTGATCGCAGCCCCGGTCGAGCCACCCGCGATGCGCTGGGATTTTCACCCCGAAGCTCCGGCCTGGACGGCGGCAACGCTGACCGCGCTTGAAAGCCACGGCGCCGTGCTGGACGACATTGTTCCCGCCGATATCGAGGCCTTCTGCCCGGGCTACGAGACCAAGCCCGAACCCGAGCGCCGGGCATTCTGGGCGGGGTTCTTTTCGGCACTGGCCAAGCACGAAAGCACCTGGAATCCCAATGCATCAGGCGGTGGCGGACGCTGGATCGGTCTTTTGCAGATCGCCCCCGCGACGGCGCGCAACTACGGTTGCTCGGCTGACAGCACGGCGGAACTGAAGAACGGCGCGGCCAATCTGTCCTGCGCGATCCGCATCGCCTCGGTGCAGGTGGCGCGCGACGGCATGGTGGCGGGCAATGGCGCGCGCGGCGTCGGGCGCGACTGGGCGCCGCTGCGATCTTCGGTCAAACGGGCCGATATCGCGGGCTGGACCCGGGCGCAAAGTTACTGCCAGTTGTAGTCGCCCTAGCGGAGGCGAAAAACCGATTTAATCTCGGCCAGTGCCTCGCGCTGTGCGGGGCTTGGATCACCGCCGCCTGCCTTGGCGATCCGGTCCACCGACATCGCCTGCGCCAGCCCATCGGGCCCCGAAAGACGGTTCACCCGCTTGGCCAACCGGGCGACAGCGGGCATAGCACCGCCACACTCGTTAACGAACCAGTGGCCGAGGATCGCCATTTCCTCGGCATCCGCCAGCGACACGTCCAGTTCCGATTGCAGGCCGATATGCAGCGCTTGCTTTTCTTCGGCGGTAGGCAGGCCTGACAGTTCAAAAAATGCAGTCGATAACCCACCGATGGCCAGGCCCGACTCTTCGATACTGTCCACGGGGTGCCTATCAGCGCGGCGCCGGAACCCGAAGCGGCGCGCCGCCCCTAATGCGGTTTGCGCCATATCGGCCACTTCGGCCGCGACATGGGCGGCGTCCTTGGCGCGGCTGAACCAGAAAATCGCGGCACCTGTCACAGCGAGCAGGGCAAGAATAAATGGCATCAAATCTCTCCGTCCCCGACCTGGACAGAACGCAAGCGGGGTTTCGAAGGTCTGAAAAGGCTGTTTTGTACGGCCGGGAAGGGTTGTAGGCCTTTAGCCCTCGACGGAAATACCGCGACCGACCAGTTCCTGACGCAGCCGGATCGGGTCGGGCTGCAGGTCGCGCGGCAGGTTTTGAACCCGGCCATTCCGGAAGGTCAGTGCCGGGGCTGCGTCCCGGCGCAGGCGCACCGATGAGATATCGCCCAGCGGCACCACCCAGCTTTGACGACCGACAAAGAACCGCCATTCGCCGCCGCTGATTTCCATGCCCGAGGGGGTGTCGCGGAAGGCGAACCAGAAGATCGCGGCCAGGAATCCGCCGAGCGGCAGCATAGTCAGGAACGGCGCATCAAGCTTGCCCAGCCAGAACGCGAAGATTAGGCCGACACCGAAGGCAAAATAATACGGCCCACGCTTGGGCAGCCTGAGATGTAGATACCGGGTCTGCATCGACGCCTGCTCCTTGGTCTTGCGGGCGCTTCGGGACATGCGCCATTCTATGTTATATTGGAAACAATCCTTGTGTTTTCAATAAGGCCGTTGACATGAAATTTTCGGTTTCCGGCGCTGTGTGTGACAAAGAAAGCGAATTCCTGCCGACCCCGCCGCTGACCTCCGCGCTTTCCCGCCTATGACGCCGCCAAAAGCCGCGCCAACATCTCAGCCGTGTCACGGCTGAGGTCAGGGGTCGCGGCAATCCGGCGCAGTTCGGTCTGGATCAAACCTCGGCGGTCGGCGTCATAGCGTGGCCAGGTCTCGAATACCGTCGACATCCGCGCCGTGGTCTGCGGGTTCACCGGATCAAGCCGGATCAGCCAGTCGGCGACCAGCCGGTAGCCCGCACCGGTCGGATCGTGAAAGCCCGCCGCATTCATCGACAACCCGCCGATGACGGCACGAAAGCGGTTCGGGTTCCGCCAGTCGAAATCGGCGTGCTCGGTCAACCGACGGGTCAGCGCCACCGCCTTGTCGGGGGCCGCGTCGACGATCTGCTGCGCGATCCATTTGTCGATTACCAGCCGGTCGTTCCGCCAGCGGTGATAGAACGCTGCCGCCTCGGCCTCACCGGTACCAATGGTGAACAAAGCCGAAAGTGCGCCCAACTCTTCGGTCATATTGTCTGCCCCGGCGAACTGCCGGGCGGCGCGGGCACCGCCATCGCGGCGCGTCAGGTAGCCAAGCGCTGACAGCCGCAGCGCGCGGCGGCCCGCCGCATCCGCGTCGGGCGTATAGGGGCCGGGCACCTGC